>JAPULF010000344.1 GCA_027295245.1 Planctomycetota bacterium | reverse complement strand
CTAGGACACATCCCGCGGCCCACCCACCATCACTCAAGTACCGACGACGACACGGGGTCAATCACACCGCCGTCTCTGCGAACAACTCCATTCGCAGGCGATTCAAATCCGGGCTCTCAGATTCGAGGCCCGTTCAATTCTAATTCTATGCGCCGGCCCATCTGATAGCTCAGGACCGCGGCATCAAACCAGTCAAATTCCGACTCGTCGTCGCTGGCCAGGCTCGCAAACGCCCCGATTACGTCGGCCTCGCCGCCGGACCGGTAGCGAAAGACAAAACGGTGCTCACCCTTGTCCAGCGACAACTGCTTTACCGAACTCATGTTCGACTCTCCGAATCGGCGGCCTGCGCCCGTGCGACGCTACGCTGGGCCTGCTGTCCCATCAGCCGGACTATGGCGTCGTGCCAGCAAAATCGCAGGTACAGCTTTTGGACCACCAGGTACTGTCGCCAGCCGTATGGATGATCTTCGGCACTGCGCGGCTTGGCGTACCGTCGCAGCGCTTTCACAACGCTTTTGTGAGAGCCGTTGTACGTTCGCTGAATCTGCCCGACCGGCATGAGCGCGTTCGCCAGGTCGTCCACCTCGGTTGGCCATGGAAGCCGGGAGGCCGCCACGACATCGAACCCGGGGGCCGTCTCCGGCGAGGCGGCGTACATCTGAACGACCAGGCCCACCACGGGCGTGAACGCGTCATACTCGGTGATTCCGGCAATCACGATGGCATCGGCACCGACCGCGTCGGCGATGCGCAGAGCGTGCGAAGGCGACTCGACCTGCGTGTTGCCCTCGGCCGCCAGGGCGGCCACTACGCGATTGACCGGAAGCACGGTGATTCCGTCAAACTGTGTGAATTCAGAGGCCAGCAGGTCGGCCGTCACGATCGGATCAACGTCGAACTGACCGCTGAAATTCAGGACCGGCGCGATGGCCACGCTGTAGCCTTGGGGATAATCAAACGCGACAACACTGTCCGAATCCTTGGCGGAGCAGCCGAGCATGACAGGCGCCACGATCATCGCCGCCGCCACCCCGCTCGCTCGTATTGTCACATTCAATCGATTCAAGTAATCACGCCCCGTTTGGTTCATTCGTCCACCGAGTTCGAGACCTTGGTGATGTCGTCGACGTTCTTGCCCGGGTAGTCCGACAGAGGCGGACGAAACGGACGAATGCTCCAGATTGTCTCGGTCTTATCGAGCCTCTCCGTGAAATATATTCGGCCGTTTGACGCCCAAGTAGGCGAATAATGCGCGCCCTTGCCTTCCGTGAGGAACTGGAATCCGCGACCGTCAGCATCGACGATCCCAACGCGCGATCCACCGTGTGTCCCGCCACCTCGCCCATTGTCGCGCACGGAGGTCGAATCACTCGCCATCACGGCTGTAAACGTGATCTGCAGGCCGTCGGGCGACCATGCGGGCGAAATCAGCGCGGCATCATGCCGGCTGCCCACTTCGGTGGGGAAGCGCGGCTCGCTGTCTTCGTACTCAATGGTCCAAATGCTGTACCAGCGACTCCCACGGGCACGCGCCCGCTGAAAGGCGATTCGATTGCCCTTGGGTGACCACGCCGGGAACATGCCCTCCCCGATCAGCTTTCGCACGCCGGGATTGCCCAGCTCGGCGACCCAGAGCTCACCGCGCCTGTCGCGTGGACTGATGCGGCAATAGACAAGCTGCTTCCCGTCCGGCGACCAGCTCGGGTGCAATTCCTGCATCGGACTGTTCGTAATCTGCGTGGCATTTCGGCCGTCGACGTCGATTACCCACACGTCCCAATTGCCGCCCCGATCGCTCGAAAAGGCGATCCGTTGACCGGTTGGATCGAACACAGGCTGGGCATCGTTGGCATTTCCATCGGTCACCTGGGTGACGGTTGCGCCGTCCACCGCCTTGATGTAAAGATGGCTGACGCGAGCGTGACGTGTCGACGCGAACACGAGGCGTCGACCGGAGGATTCGACGTCGGGATCGAAGTCACCGCCGTCTTTCGGAAAGGTGTGTTGCTCGACGCTCGTCGCCGCCCGTCTGTGAAAGACGACGCCGTCTGGTCCGTCCGGGGCGCCGAAAAATCGGACCTGTGGCTCGCGGGCCGGAGGCCGTCTAGTCTGGCGAGAGTGGACGGCGCGGGCCGGCGCGGGATTCACGTGCTGTTCGCATCCCGAGGCCGAAAACACGACCCCGGCCGATACACTCAATCTGACGAGTTTTGCGCACAGCAACATTGGTCTGAAAAGACTCCCGAATGACGATTGAGCGCGAATCCCGGCTCGTAAACCGCCATACTGCGTGGCTTATCGGTTCCATTCCGAAGGCGGATCAGCTAACACCAATGGAATACGTGCAGTCGGGTTTTGTCCGATAAGCCGACGGTCATTTATCGACGGACGTTTGCGACCGACTTGAGTCCCGAACAGTCGTCGCCCCCGTTGGTAAACAGTTGCCGTCACTGACCTTAATCGGTCTTCCGCGATCGCGAATACGCGCGGTTTCGGCCGTGTACGCGCAGTAATTGCGGATTGGAAGACAACTGCCTGGAATGTGCATGAATCGTGCGGCGGGGGCTCGCAGGTCGTGGCAAGAGGGGGGGCGGCACTTCGGCGCTTTCGGAAGCGCGCGGACCGTTTGGTTCGGAGTCAGTCCCGTTTGGCGACGGGCTCCTTAGCGCGCTTTCAGTTGGACGTCGATCGTGGCGGCAAGGTTCTTGGCTTCCTCATGGTCAGGTCGGGCTTCCAGAACCTTGGCCACGCGTTCACGGGCACCCTCCAGTGCGGCATCGCCGCCGCACTCCATCGCTAGACGCGCAATCAGCAACTGCCATTCGGGCTCGGGCTGGTCTCCGAGTTCGAGGGCCTGAAGGGCATACTCGCGGGCCGCAAACACCATCATGCGCCACTCGATATCGGCGCTGGCTCGCAGGGACTCAGCAATACGAATCGCGGTCGACGGGTTTTGGGGGTTCCGCGCTCGCTCTTGCTGATGAATCTCGACCCGCAAGGAATGCGTCGCCTGCAGCAGGTCGAGGTGCTCCTTGTTGAAAGGCTCGTTGCGAAGCTTGGTTTCGAGCAGCCGCATGGTTCGTTCCGCGGAGGCGACGGAAGTCTGATAGTCGTCTACCGAGCCGCTCGATGACAGAAGCTGGGCAAATCGAAACTGAATACCCGGATCGTTGGGAGCGCTTTCCGCCGCTTCGCGGGCATACTCCAGGGCCTTGTCGGGAGAGTTCAGACGGCGTTCGACCGTGGCGAGATCCATCAGAATGTGGGCGCGAACGGGTTTGCCCTTTTTCCGTTCGTCAGCCATGCGCACCGCGATCACCAGGCTCCGCCGCGCCATACGATTCGTTTGCGACTTCATATAGATCTGGCCGATCGCAGCGTGGGCGCGGTAATCCTTCTTACCGACCTCGGTCTGGTTGTAGTATTCCAGGCGGCGAACCGCTTCAGGCCCCTTACCCATCGCGATCAAGAGCAATCCTTCCACAAGCTTAAGCTTGTCCAGGGTCGGCGCGATCGCATTCGCCCGCCTCGCCAAATTGTTGGCTTCTTCCAAATCGCCGGCCTCGATCAGATCGATTGCTTCTTCGGTCATCGCGTCCGGGTCCGGAGGCTCTCCCTGCTTGGGCGCTGCAGCACCCGGGTCTTGCCCCAATACCGCAGTCCGACTCATCAGGATTATGGCAAAGCAAATCAAATGTTTGGCAGACGTTGACTTCATGACGCTGCTCCTTTCGAGCGAAACGGGCGCGGCGGACGGGAATCCCGCATCGATTATCATACGCGACCGACAAACGCGCGGTTCGGGCACGGACGTGTCCCACCCTGGCAAGCATAGGGATTATCGGGAGAGACGCGCGAAGACGCCAACAAAACGCCGCCGGGCGGGTGAAGGACTCAGGGCCGGGCAAAAGCGCGGAACCTTGACGACTGTAAACCCCTGGCAGCGGTGGCG
>JAPULF010000343.1 GCA_027295245.1 Planctomycetota bacterium | reverse complement strand
CTGGTGCGTGATCTTGTCGGCCCCGATGTTGCTGGTCATGATGAGGACCACGTTTCGGAAATCGACGTGCCGGCCGAACGAGTCGGTGAGGCGGCCCTCTTCCATGATCTGCAGAAGCATGTTGAAGACGTCGGGATGGGCCTTTTCGATTTCGTCGAGCAGCACCACGGAGTAGGGCCGGCGGCGGATCTTTTCGGTGAGCTGGCCGCCTTCCTCGTAGCCGACGTAGCCCGGAGGGGCGCCAATCAGCCGGCTGACGTTGTGCTTTTCCATGTACTCGGACATGTCGATTTGTATCAGGGCGTCTTCGTCGCCGAACATGAACTCGGCGAGGCTCTTGGCCAGCAGGGTCTTTCCGACGCCGGAGGGGCCGATGAAGATGAAGCTGCCCATGGGGCGGTTGGGATCCTTCAGGCCGCTGCGCGAACGCCTGACGCTTCGGGATACGGCGCTGATGGCCTCTTCCTGGCTGATGACGCGGCGGTGCAACTCGGTCTCCAGCTCGAGGAGACGCTCGGCCTCTTCCTTCTCGAGACGCGTCAGCGGGACGCCGGTCATCTTGCTGACGACTTCGGCGATGACCTCGTCGTCCACGACGCCTTCGACTTCGTTGCGTCGCTCAACCCATTCGCGCTGGATTTTGTCCTTGTCGGCGCCGAGCGAAATGGCCTTGTCGCGTAGCGACGCCGCCCGTTCGTAGTCGGCGTTTCGGACCGACTCGTCCTTTTCCATGGTAAGCTTCTTGATCTTGTCTTCGATGGCGGAGAGGTCGGGCGGCTTGGTCATGGACTTCAACCTGACGCGTGCACCGGCCTCGTCGATCACGTCGATGGCCTTGTCGGGCAACACGCGGCCTGGGATGTAGCGCATGGACAACTCGACGGCGGTGACCAGGGCTTCATCGGTGATTCGCACTCGGTGATGGGCCTCGTATCGATCGCGGAGCCCCTTGAGGATTTCGTTGGTCTCTTCGCGGTTGGGCGGCTCGACGATGATCTGCTGGAAGCGGCGCTCCAGGGCACCGTCTTTTTCGATGTACTTTCGGTACTCATCGAGCGTGGTGGCTCCGATGCACTGCATCTCCCCGCGGGAGAGTGCGGGCTTGAGGACATTGGAGGCGTCGATGGCGCCCTCTGCGCCGCCGGCGCCGACAAGCGTGTGCAACTCGTCAATGAAAAGGATGACGTTCTTGGCCCGGCGGACTTCATTCATGACGGCCTTGATGCGTTCCTCGAACTGGCCGCGGTACTTGGTGCCGGCGACCATCATGGCAAGATCGAGCACGACGATGCGCCTTTCCGCAAGGATTTCGGGTACGTCGTTGGAGACGATCAGTTGGGCCAGTCCCTCGACGATGGCGGTCTTTCCGACGCCGGCTTCGCCGAGCAGGACGGGATTGTTCTTGTAACGACGGCACAGGACGACGAGAAGTCGCTCGATCTCGTCTTCACGACCGATGACCGGGTCGAGCTTTCCATCGCGGGCCATCTCGGTGAGGTCTCGGCCGAAGGAATCGAGGGCCGGGGTCCTGGACTTGCTCTTTCGGCTCGGCTCGCCGCCACCACCGGCGTGTGCGGGCTCTTCCGGCTCGGCCCCGGCACCGAGCAGATTGAGGACCTCTTCACGGACCTCTTCCAGCTTGATGCCCAGGTTCATCAACACATGGGCGGCGACACCGTCCTGTTCGCGGAGCAAGCCGAGCAACAAGTGTTCCGTTCCGACGTAGTTGTGATTGAGGTTTCGAGCTTCCTCGATTGCAAACTCGATGACTTTCTTGGCGCGGGGGGTTTGCGGCAGCTTGCCCATGGTGGCCATGTCGGGCCCGCTCTTGACGAGTTTTTCTACTTCGATCCGGACCTTTCGCAGATCGACATCGAGGTTTTTGAGGACGTTGGCGCCGACGCCGCTGCCTTCCTTGACGAGCCCCAGCAGAATATGCTCGGTGCCGATGTACTCGTGGTTGAAGCGCTGGGCTTCCTGGTTGGCCAGCGCCATCACTTTGCGAGCCCGATCAGTGAATCTCTCAAACATTTTTTCCGGCCTTTCTTCAACCGTGGGTCAACGGCCTGCCGCGCGGGCGATCAACGTATTCCCGACGGTCATGAAAGATACCCCTCCCATGCCTCACGGTCCAACTACGGCCGCTCGGGCAGAATGCGAGGTTTCGCCGCCCCATCCATTGGCACGGCCAACCGCGTCTGATTCTAGCAACGCTCGCAACCCTCTGCAATGCAAGCGCATAGATCGTGGGCCGCGCCCTGCGGGTTACGCATCTGTATCGGTTGGAAACACCGAAATGTGCAATTCAATCAGGCGGCCCCGCCGTCCGATAGGGCCGCGCCGATAACGGAAGCGGCGTACGGTCAGAGGGGGCCGCAATCAAGGCGATCCGGATCGTTTTTGGCCGCGCAACGATTGCAGGTCAACGCGGTTCGATGGATTGCACCTTTTTCATGAGCGCATGCAACCTGGGGTCTTCGTTATCAACGGCGGCCCCGCTCAGGAGGGCCGCTTGGGCGGATCGAATATCGCCGGACAGAAGCGCGGTTTCCGCCTCTTTCAGGAGCATCGCCAGGCTGTCCGCTTGCCTTGCCAATATCTTTCCCTGTCGCCGATAGAGGGCCTGCGAAAGGATCCAGGCGCACGCGGCAATCGTCAGGGCAAGCGATCCGAGTGGACGCGGGATCGACTCGGGCGCGATCCATCGGCTGGCGAGCGCAACATTGGCGCACACTCCGTAGAGCATGACGAGGCACAAACCCAGCCACTCCCTGCGTCGGACTATCAGTCCTGTACCGGGCAGCAGAATATTGAGGAGCAGGATCACCACTATCCGGGAAACGGTCCGAACGACAACTGCTTACGGTTTCCGGCCGGCCATCTCGAACGCACGGCTCAAATAATCGACTCTTTCAGTATCCACCAGGCGAGAAAGAAAACGGGCGCCAGGGCATCCACGAACGCTCCCATTGCGAGGCCGAGCCAGGATCTTGCTTGCAGATTGTTTCGCTTCTGTCCCAGGCTGTTGAAGCCGAGCAAGCCCGCGGCGGTCCCGAGGGCGATGCTCGCAGCGGTCAATCCCATAACTATGTAGTTTCGATATTGTCCCCACGTGCTGTCCGGCGCATATGCGATGATCCCTTGGTCCAAATCGAGACCGCGGCCGACCGAGCAGTACATGAGGGCCGCAAGGCAACCGATGGCCGCGATTCCCACCAGGACGCCTGTTGTGGCCTGAGTGTCGTAGAGGCGAAAATTGGGCGTTTTCATCTGATGGAGTCCGTGCACTCGACAGCGTACCCGCCCTGCAAGTACGCTGAAGCTTGCTATTCCCAAAGTTCTAACAAAATGTCGGGGTGTGTCAACAGCTCCCTTCCGCGGCGGGGGGCAACGTCATTCGGTTTTCGGACTCTTGTTTGGGGGGATATGATGCCTCGATCCGGCATTCGGCCGTGCAGCGACGCCGTGTGCGAGCATGTGCCCGAGACGGGCGCCGATTGCACGCCGGGCGCGGTTTGACGGAGAACGTTCGATGAGCGAAGAACCGAAGAGAGGGGAGGATTGCCCGGCGATACGGGTGATGATGATGCCGCGCGACACGAACGCCCATGGCACGATTTTTGGCGGAGTCATCCTCAGCTATTTGGACCAGGCGGGCGCCATCGAGGCAAGACGGCATTGCGGCGACCGGGTTGTGACGGTTGCGATGAACTCGGTTGAATTCAAGCAGCCGGTCTTCGTCGGAGATGTGTTGAGCTTCTACACGGAGACCGTTCAAATCGGTCGCACGTCCGTCCGCATCCGCGTTTCGGCGCAAGCCGAGCGATTCGCGCACCCGCGCGGGGCCGTCGACGTAACGGCGGCGGAAATCGTCTATGTGGCCGTGGATGCCGAACGGAGGCCGATGCGGATCGGGCGAACTTCCCAATCGTGACTTGATTGGGCGGGTCAGTGGCCGGCGCGGGCCCTGGACGCCAGGCTCAACCTTCGGATGACTCTTCGCCGTCTGTTGGATCTGCCGGGACAAAGCCGCAACGCTC
>JAPULF010000342.1 GCA_027295245.1 Planctomycetota bacterium | reverse complement strand
TGTCATCGCAGTCGCCACCGGCAATCGGCGTGAAGCCGTCCCCATCACCGTCGAAGCCCTCGTCGACGGTTCCGTCACAGTTATCATCGATGCCGTTATCTGCCTCTGCCGCTCCGGGATTGACATTGGGATCGGCATCATCGCAGTCGCCACCGGCAATCGGCGTGAAGCCGTCGCCATCACCGTCGAAGCCTTCATCGACGTTCCCATCGCAGTTGTCATCGATGCCATTATCCACTTCCTTCGCGCCGGGATGGACGTTGGGATCGTTGTCATTGCAATCGTTGCCCCCGAGGTCGCCGTCCAGGAATCCGTCGAGATCGTCATCAAAGCCCTCGTCAACAGTGCCGTCACAGTTGTTGTCCACACCGTCAAACACTTCTGCCGCCTTCGGATTAATCGCGGCATCTGTGTCGTCGCAGTCGTTCCCACCGAGGGCGCTATCCAGGAATCCATCAAGGTCGTCGTCGAAACCTTCGTCAACAGTGCCGTCGCAGTTGTTGTCCACACCGTCAAATACTTCTGCCGCATCCGGATTGATCGCAGGGTCGTTGTCGTTGCAGTCGGCCGGCGGAATGAAGCCGTCCATGTCGATATCACAGCCCTCATCGATCACGCCGTCGCAATTGTTGTCCACTCCATCGCATACCTCGGTGGCTCCGGGATGGATCGCGGGATCGCTGTCATTACAATCCCCCCCGCCGATTGGTGTGAATCCATCGCCATCAACGTCGAATCCCTCATCGATGGATCCATCACAATTGTTGTCAACGCCGTCATCGACCTCGTCCGCACCGGGATTGATCGATGCATCGTCGTCGTTGCAGTCATCGCCTCCAAGGGCACTGTCCAGGAATCCGTCTAGGTCGTCGTCGAAATCTTCGTCAACCGTGCCGTCGCAGTTGTTGTCCACACCGTCAAACACTTCGTCGGCGCCGGGATTGATCGATGCATCGTTGTCGTTGCAGTCATCGCCTCCAAGGGCACTGTCCAGGAATCCGTCTAGGTCGTCATCGAAGTCCTCGTCAACCGTGCCGTCGCAGTTGTTGTCCACACCGTCAAACACTTCGTCCGCATCGGGGTGGATGTTTGGATCATTGTCGTTGCAGTCTTCCGGTGGAGAGAACCCGTCCATGTCGTCGTCCGGAGGCTGAAACTCAAAAGCGCCGATGTCGTCGGCAGCTCCCTGTGGACGCGAGACGCCGCGCTGGTCGGTGGCCGGCGCAACTCCAGCGCTGGCGGCATCAATGGCCGGGCTGCCTGGCATGAGTGCGTGTGTCTGCGTGGTCCCCGGCACATTTAGAGCGAGCGCTTCGAGCAGTGGGTTCGTGTTGTTTTGGTCCGTAGGCTGTGTAAACGCAGCCGCTCCGGAATTGTCGCTGATGATGTTATTGCCCCCCGAGCCCGGCAGCACGGCAAAGCCCGCGTCCACCGAGTTGAACACGTCGCGCACCGTACTTCCGGAGACGATGGTGTTGCGCACCGTTATGGAGGCATTGCCGAAGAAATCGCTCACGCCGACAATTCCGTAGCGGTTGCCTTCAATGGTCACGTTGGTCAGCGTCGCCGCCCCAGCTCCGCCGACGACACCTACTCCGCCTCTAAAGCCGCCTAGGCCGATCCCGTTCCCACTGATCGTGCTGTTCGTGATGTTCAGTGTACCCGGGTTGACCTTAGCGCCGTCTCCAAGATTACCGCTGATCGTACTGCTCTGGATCGTCAGGGTTTTGAAATTGCCTAACGCAGGGTTCCCACCCGCATTGCTCAGAAACACACCGGTGTCGCTGTTTCCGGAAATGGTACAGTCGGTAATGGTGAGGTTGGCAATGCTTCTGACCGCGCTGCTGGACGTGTTGCCCGTGACCACGACATCATCGAGCGTGACTGAAGAGGCAAAGCGCGTGTCGATGTCGATCGCACCGCCTCCGGTGCCGCCGACCAAGCCGGTGGTCATGCCGCCGGTCAGGGTAACGCCGTTGATAGAGACGCTACCGAAGAAGAAAAGGTCGACGGGCATGTGGAACACGCGGTGATTGATAGCCGTCGCGTCGATGGTCGTCACGCTGGAGCCGGCTCCGCTGATCGTCAGGCCGCCGCCGGCGATATCGAGGTCGCCGAAGGACGCGTCGATATCGCTGGTGCCATTGCCGGGGATCGTGAGCAAGTAGGTGCCCGTAGGTAGGTTGATGATATCCGCGCTTCCCGCAGCATTAGCTGCCAGGATGGCTTCACGCAGTGAGCAATCGCCGGTGATACATCCATCCGGCGCGGGGTCGTCCGTTCGCGTGACATCGAATGTCGCGCCGAACGCATTGCCCGCGTTCAGCGCAATGAGGGCCATCAATCCGGTCGTGGTAAGGGTCTTGATTGTTAGACAGGTCGAATGAGTCATGGGTCTATCTCCAAGAACTTGGGTCCAGGTCCTTCTTCGGGCAGATCGCCAAAGCCGACCATTGCGGTCGCCGCCGTCCAGTCGAATGCTTCATCGCGCGTCAAGCTGTTCGCGGATCCGCTGCCTCCCACGATGACCGATCCATCCGCAGAGACGGCATGGGCCTCGCTTTGAAGCGCTCCACCGGGCAGATCGCCCAGACCGACCATCCCGCCGGCCTGCGTCCAGCGCAGGGCCTCAGGAAACACGCCGGACGCCGCCGAATTACTCGAACCAATCACCGTTGAGCCATCGTTGGAGACGGCAAACCCTTCGCTGCCACATGGGACTCCCGGCAGGTCGCCCACGCTGACCACGCCATTGGCCACCGTCCAGCGGAAGGCCAGCAGGTTGCACGACGCGGTAGTGCCCCTTCCCACGACGACCGCGCCGTCCGCCGGCGTATCGTTCGCCGCGCTAGAGAAGAATCCGCCCGAAAAATCGCCCAAGCCCTGAAAGCTTGGTCCCCCAGCCTCAAACCGCACGGCCGGCCACAGAGTCGCGGCGGAACCGAGGATCACAGTCGCCCATTTCAAGTGTGTCGTTGGGGAATTCACGACTAAGCTCCTCAACCTCAAAGGGTTCGCGTGATGTCCGATATTCCGGCGGCCCTGACGCGGCCCGACGATGCCGCCGATGGCGTTACAATGGATGTTGGCGGGCACGGAGCCGCTTCACGGGCGCCTTCACAAGTCAATGCGCCGAACGGTCCCGAATCCCTTGGGAGGTTTGGAGGATTTTGCGGGTGACTCCTCAGCCCGATGCCGAGATCACGCGGGTGCTCCAGGCAGTCGGTCGAGGCGACCGGCAGGCGGCCGAGGACCTGCTTCCCCTCCTCTACGACGAGCTGCGCCGGCTGGCCGGATCGAAGCTCGCACACGAGCCGCCGGGCCAAACCCTCCAACCGACCGCACTGGTACACGAAGCCTACCTCCGCCTCGTCGGGACCGAGGACCCCGGTTGGGAAAACCGCGGCCACTTCTTCGCCGCCGCAGCCCGGGCCATGCGGCGGATCCTGGTCGAGGCCGCCCGAAGGAAGGCCCGGCCCAAACGCGGAGGGGATCGCGAGCGGGTCGACCTGGAGGACGCTGATATGGCGATCGAGCCGCCGGGCGAGGACCTCGTCGCCCTGGACGAGGCCCTCAGCCGGATGTAAGACGATGACCCGCGCCAGGGACAGATCGTCAACATGCGATACTTCGCCGGACTCACGAACGAAGAAACGGCGACGGCCCTGGCGATCTCGGTCAGCACCGTCGAGAGCGAGTGGCGCTATATCCGCCGCCGTCTGTTTAACGAACTCTCCGATCCCACCGCGGGTCAATCATGAACGCCGATCGAAAACGACGGGTCAAGCAGCTCTTTCAAGAGGCTGTTGATCTTCCGCACGACCGGCAGGCCGGGCTCCTGGAAGAACGTTGCGGTTCTGACCGGGCACTGCGCACCGAAGTGGAGAAGCTGCTCGGCGCATCGGAAGACGTCATGGGCGCTTTCCTGTGTACTCCCCCTGTGGCAACGCCGTCCCGACCGCAATCCCGCGAGCCGGCCATACCCCGCGTGATCGGACAGTATGAGATCCTCCGACGGATCGGCGAAGGCGGCATGGGCGTCGTTTACGAGGCCAGGCAGGAAAAGACCGGCAGCGTCGTGGCGCTGAAGGTCATCAGGCCCGGCTTGGCCTCGCCCGAGCTTTTGCGGCGGTTCGAGCACGAGGCCCAGGTGCTCGGCCGTCTGCGTCATCCCGGCATCGCACAGGTGTACGAAGCCGGGATTCATGTCGACCGTGATCGGTCATTGCCCTTTATCGCCATGGAGCTGATCAAGGGCCAATCGCTCATCGACTACGTCAAGACCGAGTCCCCGGACGTGAACACGGTCCTCAGCTTGTTCGCGAAGACATGCGACGCCGTGCATCATGCCCACCAAAAGGGTGTGATCCACCGCGACCTCAAACCGGGCAACATCCTTGTGAGCCGCGCCGATGAAATCGTGCAGCCGAAGATCCTCGACTTCGGCATCGCGCGCGTAACAGACGCCGACACGCTGACGACCACTCTGCAGACCCAAGCCGGCCAACTGATCGGCACCGTCAAGTATATGAGCCCCGAACAGGCCGCCGGCGATCCCGCCGAGATCGACATTCGATCGGACGTCTACGCCCTCGGCGTGATCCTGTACGAGTTGCTCACACGCCGGATGCCCTACGAAGTAGAAGGAAAACTGATTCACGAGGCCGTGCGGGCGATTCGCGAGGACGAGGCCAGGCCGCTCAGTTCGATGAGCCGGCTGTACCGCGGCGACCTGACGACCATTCTCGGCAAGGTCCTGGACAAGGAAAAAACCCGGCGATATCAATCCGCCGCCGAACTCGCCACCGATATACGGCGATACCTGGACAATGAGCCCGTCGCCGCGCACGCCCCCAGCACGCTGTACCAGTTTGGAAAGTTCGCCCGGCGTAATCGTGGGATCGTCGCAGGCGTCTCGGCCGTGTTCATCGCCCTGCTTGTCGGCCTCGGCCTTGCGACTTGGCAGGCCCATGAAGCCCGACTGGCTCGATACGCGGCCGAGGCCCAACGAAAAAAGGCCGACCGGCGTTTCGGCGAGTTGCGGGCCCTGGCACACACTGTCATTCAGGACTTCGATGGTAAGATCGTGAACCTGGCGGGTTCGACCCCCGCGCGGGAGTTTATTGTCAAAACGTCCCTGAAGTATCTGAACAGTCT
>JAPULF010000341.1 GCA_027295245.1 Planctomycetota bacterium | reverse complement strand
GGGATTCTTGTTACAATGTCGGCTTCGCGGCAGCCGGTAGCCCGATAGCACCTCAATGCGCGTTCGGGCCTGAACAGGAGCATGACATGAATCCCGACCTTTCGATCGAATTCTGCGGAGTGAAGGCCCCGAATCCGTTCTGGCTGGCGTCCGCCCCGCCCACGAACAGCGCGTACCAGGTGCGGCGTGCCTTCGAGGCCGGTTGGGGCGGCGCAGTCTGGAAGACGCTGAACCACGAGCCCATCGTCAACGTCTCGAGCCGCTACGGAGCCGTGGACTACGACGGCCGAAAGGTCATGGGCCTGAATAACATCGAGTTGATCACCGACCGCACGCTGGACGTCAACCTGGACGAGATTCGACTGATCAAGAAGGAGTTCCCCAATCACGCCGTCTTCGTCTCGCTGATGGTCGAGTCCAAGCGCGAAACATGGCACGACATCGTTAAGCGGACCGAAGACACCGGGGCGGACGGGCTGGAGTTGAATTTCGGATGCCCACACGGCATGTCCGAACGCGGGATGGGCGCCGCGGTAGGTCAGGTGCCCAAGTATACCGAGATGATCACGAGTTGGGTCAAGGAGGCCGCTCGCACGCCGGTGATCGTCAAGCTCACCCCGAATGTCACGGACGTTCGGGCGATCGCCCGGGCGGCCCAGCAGGGCGGCGCGGACGCGGTTTCACTGATCAACACCATCAATTCGATCATGGGCATCGATCTCGACACCTACGCCCCCCGGCCCCAGGTCGCCGGACGGGGCTCGCACGGCGGCTATTGCGGTCCGGCGGTGAAGCCCATCGCGTTGAACATGGTTGCCTCCATCGCCGGCGATCCGGATTTCAAGATCCCCATCAGCGGAATCGGCGGAATTCAGGCCTGGCAGGACGCGGTCGAATTCATGCTGCTCGGCGCCAGCAGCGTTCAGGTCTGCACCTCGGTGATGCACTACGGCTTCCGAATCGTGGAGCACATGATCAGCGGCATGAAGAACTGGATGCGCGAGAAAAACTTCCACACGCCCGCCGACTTCATCGGCAAGTCCACCGACCGGATCGTCGACTGGGGCGACCTCGATCTGGGCTACAAGGTCGTCGCCGAGATCGACCAGGCCAAGTGCATCCACTGCGGCCTGTGCTACATCGCCTGCGAAGACGGCTGCCACCAGTCCATCAAATGGGAGAAATTATCCGAGCCCGAGTTTTTCGATCAGTACGGCGTCGCCCCGGCCACTGAACAGCCCGGCACGCCCGGTGCCGGCAACGGCCGCCGGCTCGTCAATCCCAACATGCAGGTCAGCAAGAGCGGCGACGTTGAGGTGCTGCCCGGAGCGGGGGACGGCTACGTCGGCGTATTCACGATCAATCAGGACACCTGCGTCGGGTGCAATATGTGCTCGCTGGTCTGCCCGGTGGACGCCTGCATCGACATGAAGCCCGTGGACGGCAGTATCCCCTCCGTGACATGGAAGGAATACCAGGCCAAGCTCGCGGCCGGCGAGATGGGAAAGATCGAGCCGCCGGAGCATGTCTAACGACATTGCCCTCCCGCACGAGTTGCAGCGTCGTCCCTCGTGGGCGACGCCCTAACCGCAATCGCCGCGATCCGTTCGCCCATGCTCTATGTGGCATGATCAGCGGTGACGGGTACGGAAGGCGATCGCAACCGCGGCACCGGTCATCCGTCCGCCGTCAGCAGCACGTTGACCGCCTTGGTGTGGGCACGGACCTTGCTGCCGACCTCGATGCCCAGGTCGGTGAGGGAGTCGAGCGTCATGACCGAGCTGATGAAGAGTCCGTCGCCGATCTTGACCGTGACCTGGCACATCAGGGTGCCCTTCTTGATCTCCGCGACCTCGCCCTCGAAATTGTTTCTCGCCCCGTATTTCATGGCAGTCTCCATTGTGCAACCGATTGATCGAAAGCCTCGGCCGATCGGTCCGGCCGGCCGACATTAGAGCCGCAATGGCATGGGTTTTAAACGGGAGAATCTCCGGTTTCGCCCGCGTCATGACCGACGGTCTGGCCGGCGCTGCTCACCTTGGCGCGCCGGTAAGCGTGGAAAACACGAACGGGTGGCGGATATCCGGCGATCTGGTTCAATACACGGTTCAACGCCGGTGCTCTCGATGTGAAAGATGCCGGCGCGGGCCGAGGTTCTGATCGGCAGTCGGAGCTTGGAGCCATTTTTCGGTATGGATCAACCTGAAGCCCCACCTCCAATGGCCCAGCCGGTCGCGCCGGTTCCGTACGCGCGAGTTGTTACAGCGACCTCGTTTCCCGTATTGAACATGCCGCGCTTGCAGGCCGGCGTTGATTTATTGTTGGTCCCGATACTCGTCTTCGGCTTCATGGTCTTGATTCTCATGTCGCCGGTCGGCTGGTACTTGGCGAAATGGCTCTCGTTCGTTGGCATTTTTTGGACCAACCTCGTTACGGGCCCGTTTTCGATCGCGGTGGTGGCTGTCTTTGTTCGTCATCGTCGACAATCCTTCGAGGCCGTCGGTTTGCAGCGGGTCCCGTTGCTGCGCGTGCTCGGGGCGACGGCCATCGCGATCCCGGCCAACTGGATTGCCGTGCTGACGTGCGGATTGCTGTATATGGTGATCTCGGGCGTCGGGGTGACCGGGATGGCCGAGGAGCGGGCCGAGTTTTTCGAGGTCGTGCCGGAATTCAATCCGGTGGTCGCGATTCTGACGGCGCTGTTCGTGGGCGTTCACGAAGAGTTGCTGTTTCGCGGGTTCATCCTGGCGAGGCTTCAAAGCCTGTTTCGCTCCAACATTTGGGCGATCATCGTCAGCGCCGTGATCTTCGGCCTGCTACATGCCTACCAGGGCCCCATCGGCGTCGTGCAGACCACGGCCGTCGGACTGGTGCTCGCCACCATCGTGACCCGAACGCGGAGTCTGTGGCCCGCGATCCTGGCTCATGCCTTCGTCGATATCGTCGCGTTTATCGCTATTCCGCTGCTGCAAGACATGATCCCGGAATTGCTGGAGCAGGCGACGACGGCGCCGGCGATGTAAGAACCGCACGGATTCGGAAACGGTTCGGCATCCCCGGCGCGGCCGGGACAGGTAGCGTCCCGCCGGTGCGCCGATTTCCTTGCGAGTCATGTTACATATTGGCCCCAACGGGGCC
>JAPULF010000340.1 GCA_027295245.1 Planctomycetota bacterium | reverse complement strand
TCGACGTTATTCTGATTCGAAAGCCATACGACCTGGTCGTGCGATCGGAGCCGGCGTCCGCGGAAGTCTGGTTGAACGACGCCCAGATCGGTGAGACTCCCGTCTCAATATCGGTGCCGCCCACGCTGACCGGACACGTGACCGTGATGCGGGCCGGCTATCGGCCGATCACGCTAGAGCTCACGCCGCCCTCGCCCGGCGACGAACTTGCATTCGACCTGGTGTTGGAGTCCGCCGCGCCGGTGATACGTGTAGAGTCCGATCCGCCCGGAGCGCTGATACTCGCCGACGGGCGTCCTATCGGCGTCGCGCCCGCCAGCCTCGAATTGCCTCGGGCCGACTGGGGCGACGCCGTATCGATCTCCGCAACGATGAACGGCTACGACGCAGCCGCCGAACAATTGCAGTTGCCCGAGCGTCCGGGAGTAACGCCCACCGTGCAGTTTCACCTGAGCCGGGCACTCATCCAGGTCACGGTGAACACCGATCCTCCAGGCGGCACCGTGACCGTGGAAGGCCGCTCACTCGGGCAGGCACCGGTTGTCGCTTCTTTTTCGGCCGAGCGTTCCGGACAATCGGTCGTGTTCGAAGGGATGCAGCCGGGCGAACGGTTCGGAAGCGCGAGACTCCGGCTTCCCGGGGTCGGCGGGAACGTGAATCTGTCCATCCCGATGCAGGACTACGGCCCCCGCGTCGTTTTCGTATATGTGCCGCCGGCTGAGACGACCGTCTCGGCCGCCCGCCGATTCGCGCTCGCCGATCGCGTTCTGAAACAGGTCCACTTGCTTCGACCCTCGCAGGAATTCGCGATGCTCACTTATTCGGGTGAGGGTGTCGAGGCCTGGCCGGGCGGCACGGATCTGGCGCGTGCAACGAGCGAGCAAAAGGTGAGGGCCTTCGATCGGATCAGGTCGACGAGGCCGGTCGCAGCATGCTCGGTCGCACGTCTTGCCAAGGCCGCCAGAAGCCTCGATCCTGACGTTGTATGGATGTTTCTGCCCGGCGGATCGGACCTCGAACCTCTTCGCGGAATCGACCTTGCGCACGGCGAACGCCCCATAGCGATCAATGTCGTCACCACCCCGCTCGGGCCCGATCAATCGTGGCTTGCGGCGTGGACGATTTCGCAACGTGGAATACTGTCAGTCATCGACGGCAGCCGTGATGCGATTCTCGCCGGTGAAATCGGCGAAGGCGAGCAATAACGCCCGACACCGCCTTTGCTCCGAGACTATTCGGAATCCGGTTCTCGCTCCGCACCGGCCTCGGTTTGGACCTGATCCGCGGCTCCCTCGGCGGTTGATTTGGACTTCGCGAGCGACAACGCAACGGACAACATAGGGCTGAGCACGAACGCCCGCTCGCGAAGGTAACGCCCGGTTTCGCTTCGGCGCCTTTCCAACGACCATTCCTGTCGGCCGCACCAAAGATCAAACGCCAGCACATCCCGCGTAAGGCGCAGCGCCTTCGCCACTTCCGGGAAGGCCAGCGGGTACGCCCACGCCACCATGACGGCGAACGCCTTGCCCTTGCGCTTTTCGATCACCTTGGGGCCGAAGTCCCAAACGGCCGCCTCCATGACACGCTGTGCCGGGCACGCCATACGCCACACCGCGTCCGACGGCAGGTTGTCGGGCGACAAGCCGACCGAAGACAACGCCTTGTCATCCAGCGACAGGGGAGTCACGCGGCAGGCCAGTTGTTCCGACATTCCCGAATCTTCCAGTTTTTTTCGCCTGTCTTGGGCATTCGGCGGTTTGCCCGTGCCCAGATGCGGCGAGCCTTTGCGCTCCAACCGCATCAACGCATCGAACGAGTCGACGATCGGCTTCTCATCCCGGTCGACCACGATGACCAAACCCTTCCCGAGTTCCGAGCCGTATGTGCGCTTGACGTGTCCGGCCAGGGCTTTGATCCAGCGGTCGGTCTCGCCGGCGACACTTTTGTCGGTCGCGTAGATATAGCCGTTCGGCGTGTGCCACAGCACGCGACCGTCCAATCGCTCGGGAAGTTCTCGAGGCCGTTCTAGAAGTGTCGCGGGTCCACAACCGAGCCCGCCGGCCAGACATGCGACCGCTACGAGACCCGGGCGGAATCGCGGCGTCGTTAACGACACGGTGGCGCCTCCGACTAGGCCATCAATCGGAAAAGCAACAACAGCACGATTCCGATGGACATCATGAAGGCCACGATCATCAGGCAGAAGACCAGGCTCGCCTTCGGGATATCGCGCACGCGCTCGCAGTGAATCGTCTTGTAGACCACGCTCACCGCGGCGGCCAGCGGGAGCAGCATAAGCAGCCGACCGGGACCGGTGATGGTCATCGGCTGCACGAAGAGGGCGAATAGCAAGGGCGCGAAAGTCATCCGATGCTGCTCCGGCGCGGAGGCGCTCTCGTGACACGGCTTCGGTGCGTGGTCGCTCCGGCCACCCTGAGCGACTCGGTTGCGTCGGCCCGTGCCAAGGCGTCGATGATGATCAGGAGATTCAGCAGGCCGGTGATTCCGGCATACACGACCGAAATGCTCGACGCCGGCCACGGGGCCTTGTATTGATTGCCGCTGGTTTCTCTGGCTTGCCAACTCAAGACGAGGGCGACCGCGGCCTGAGGCCCCATGCAAAGCTGGGCTGCGATCCAGGGTCCGTTTTCGCGAGGCGTTACGGTGCTGCGAACCCCCCCGATGGCCACCCCGCCCCAAAACATGACGGTCGTGACCACGAAGAATATGACGGCCCGCGACCGTTCTCCCAGATACCAATGCCCAAGCCCCGGCATCACCCATGCCAGCAGGGCCGCCAGCGGGGCCGACCGTCTGGTCCTATGCACACTCGATCTTGATCCGTCTCTTGCCATTGTCCCACTCTGCCTACGAGCCACACGGCCCATTGGGGTCTCCGCACCGACCGCAGGCGCCCATCGGCGGACCCGATGCCGACGGCTCCGACGCCCCACGGGCAGCGAATACACTCACTCGCCGTTTGGCCCCGGCCACCCCGCATTTGGGGCAGTTTACCGATCGGGCGTCCGCCGCAGAGGAGACCAACTCCTCAAACTCGGCCTCGCACGACTCACACTGATACTCGTACATCGGCATGGCGAATTCCTGCTCAATTCCTGCCTGACCATGGAGCCCAGGCGGAAACCTCAGTATACGGACCATCTCGGCCTGGGACAATCACGACTCGGCGTGGTCGGGACCCGTCCGAGCCGTGACGGTGAGGGAGCGGATTCCGAAACATTCCCCCACGGTGCAATCCGTGCTGTGCGCCTCAATGCTACTGCTGGAAATCGGGGCTGGTTCCGGGTAGATTCGGAAATCTCTCTTAAGTCTCGCTCGCGGTCGCGAGAGCGGCTCGGGTGTATCCTGCCCCCATCGTCTAGTGGCCTAGGATATCAGGTTCTCATCCTGGAGACCGGGGTTCGACTCCCCGTGGGGGTGTAAGCGAAGGGCACGCAAGAGTTTAACGCTCTTCGCGTGCCTTTCTTTCTGGTTTTCCTCGCGGGCGTTGTCACTGGATTGTCACGGGTATTGAACGGAATGCGAAACGATTGATTCCTCTACGGCTTTCCGCGCGAAAGCGCGCTGCTGCGTCAATCACAGACGTGGGTCAGATCGGTGTCCGTGCCGAGAAGGACGGCAGAAAAGAGGCTGAGATCGTTGCTGTCGCTGTCGCCATCGATATCACCGCCGATGATGGACGCGGCCAACTCCGTGAAGAGCGCTGCATTGTCAAAGTGAGTATCAAAAGAATCGAGATCAACCAGTTGGGTGAACGCGATTCGCACTGAGCCGCCGGTCACGCGGCGAGCAACGCGTCGACGAATTGGCTGATGTCGTCCAGATCGTTGTCCACGTCGTCATCCATATCGATCCGAAAATCGTACACACCTGAGAGATAGCTCAGGTTAGGGTCGAGCCCAATAATCGCGACTGCATGACGTTCCTCCTTAATCCAAGATTTCCGACACCTCACCCTACGGCCTCACGCAGTTCGTTCTGCGCGCTGGGTTTCATCACAATGCTTGATTTCATGATCGCTGCCAAAAGAGAGGCTCTCTTATGAATTGAGAGACACAAACGGCATTCTGAACCCGACGCAGCCAGACTTCCGAATTCGTCGTCGAGCGGCAATCCGGCAGTATGTGAAAAACCACACATCACCAGCCTCGTCTGTCCGACGGGCTTCCCACGATGCCCGACGTCTGAATGGTTGGGGCAGATGCGTCATGGCGGTGTTCCGGTTGAGTAACCTGGAGGATGAACCGGGGTGTAGGGATCGAGCCGGCGATCCCGCCACGCGTGGTTTTGTTTACGGCACGCCTGCTCCACCGATGCCCGATTCGGGAGCCGCACCCGGTTTTCCCTAACCTGCCTGAGGGTGGATGCAATCGTGACCCTCCTTGGCCTCGTTTCATGCTTTCGTTTTCCGACAACGTCATGTTTGGAGTCCTTGCCGGGCGCAGGTTTCATAACTGGTTGGAGTAAAATGACTTATGGCTTGATTTTGTTTTCTCGCCGGCCGGCGCTGTTGATCTTGTGCGTGCCGG
>JAPULF010000034.1 GCA_027295245.1 Planctomycetota bacterium | reverse complement strand
TACGACTACCGCTTCACGAATCGCGACACGCGCGCGGCGACGGGAGATTGGTGGAAACGCACCTATCTCGGTCCCTACTCGCGCGTATTCGCTAGAGGTGTCCAACGATGATGCAATCGAAAAACGCCTCAACACCATCAGCCGCGCGCGTTCAGCTTCAACGACGCCGAGTTGATGCAATAGCGAAGTCCGGTCGGCGCCGGCCCGTCCTCAAACACGTGCCCAAGGTGGGCGTCACACCGGCGGCACTTCACCTCGGTGCGGCCCATCCCGTGACTGGAATCGGTCTCCGTCTGCACCCCGTCCTCCGACGTCGGCGCCGCGAAGCTGGGCCAGCCCGACCCGGAATCGAACTTCGCCCGCGAATCGAACAGCTCGCTACCGCAACAAACGCACACGTACGAGCCTTCCGCCTCGCAGTCGTGATACTCGCCGGTGAAGGCCGCCTCGGTTCCCGCCCGCCGCGTGATCTCGTACTGTTCCGGCGTCAGTTGTTCACGCCACTGCTCGTCGGTTTGTGTGATTTTCTCATCCGCCATCCGCTACCTCCGATCGCCAACGATAGCTCGACCGCATACCTGCCGGGCACGCGTGGCACGCGATCATACGCGGCCCAGCGTCGATCCGCGATACGGCTGCGCAAGCCGATAAGCTGCGGTTGGCAAAACTATTCGTCTATTTACCAGGATTCGGATGGTGCGGGTCGGTCCACCGGGTATCATGCCCGCGCCCGAATGTTCTTCTCAGGTCGGAGTCGCCGAAGAGAGACGGTCGCATGCCGCGAACCTTAGAGGGTGTCGGAACATGGTATTGGGGCAAGACCAATATCTTCGTGCGCCGAAGTGCCTGCGAGCACTGCGGCCACCAAGTCGAATTGCGCTCGTTCGACACGACGAAATACTTCGTATTCTTCTTCGTGCCCCTCATTCCACTCGGTCGCAAACGCGTGACCGATCTTTGCCCGAAGTGTACGCAACACGCCTGCGCCGGGTTGAACGACTGGCGACAAAACCGGGACGCGGCTCTCGACGAAACGCAGAGGGCATTGGCCGATGACCCGAAAAACGAGGAGGCGGCCGCGGCGGCGATCACCGCCGCCGTTCTTTTTCAAGACCGGCAAGCCCTCGACAAGACCGTCGCCCGGCTGAGGTCTACGGCAACCGAAAGCGCACTGCAATCGCAACTGCTGGGTCATGCATACTCCTACTTCGGGCGGCACGCCCAGGCCGAGAGCGCCCTCGCTGCGTCCTTGAAGATCAAGGACGATGAATCGGTGCGCGAATCCCTGGCGTTCAACCTGCTGCTCCAAGGCAAGCCCGACAAGGCATGGCCCTACCTCCAGCCCGTCTTGGACCAACGAACCGAGGCAAGTTGCGGGCTCGTTCTTCTCGCCGCGGAAAGCTACCAGACATGGGGCATGCACGAGGCCGCCCTGAAAGTCCTCGACGAATACGCCGCCGCCTTCCCCGCGAAGTCGAGGGACAAAGATTACCGACGGCTCCGCAAGGTCTCCGAAAAGCACCTCCGTTCCGGAAAGAAAATCGGCTCGCCGATCCTGACACCCGGGGCCGGATCCGCCCCGGTCAAGACCCAAAGTTGGCGCGGCGCCCTGCCGCGGCTGGTACTTCCCATCCTGTTGCTTGCCTTCGCGCTCAGTTCGTACTGGATGGGTCGTTCACACGAAGTAATCCTGATCAACGGCCTCGACCGCGAGTATAGGGTTTCGCTGAATGGCATCGACCAAATGCTGCGGCCTGCCGCGCGCACCCGGATCACCGTGCCGAAAGGCGAGCTGACAGTCAGGGTGCTCACGCCGAACCTCCCCATACCCGAGCAATCCTCTCGAATCCAGACGCCGTTCTTCACTCGTTGGTTCACCGATCACACGTTCATTCTGAATCCCGATCGGACGGCGTTGCTCCTTTGGCAGGAAGTCCAGTACGCCGAGAGACCGCAGGACGCTGCGGAGTCGACCGCGGAACTACACGTGGGTAAACTGCTCTCGGATTTCACCGGCGTGGATTATCTGTTCGAGGAGTTTCCCGACAGCATTCGCCTGGAATCCGGCAGCAAGATCAGCAAACAGCAAATCTCCCTGCTTCCTGTCGCAAACTACAACGAAGAACTCTCCTTCGTGTTCGCCATGCAAGGGAAGGAATCGATGTTGGAGCACGCCAAGCGAACGGCCCAATGCGAGCCGAACGTCGAGGTCCACATCATGGCATTGTGGAGCTTGTTTTCCGTCGACGAAATGCTCCCGATATTGCGGCCCCTTTTGCTGCAACGACCTGTATGTCTCAGGGCCCACCGAAGCTATCAGTGGGCCGTGGAGAGAACCGTTCCCGACGATCACTTGGCCGACGAGTATCGGCGATACTTGAAAAAAGAACCGGGCAACAATGACCTGAAGTTTCTGCTCAGCCGGATCACGCTCGACAGCGATGAAGCTGAACGGCTACTTCAAGAGGCGATCGCCGGTCCGGCGCCGGTGGCATACGCGTTCAGCGCCCTTGCATTCGACCGGATGTCCAGGGCTCAATTCCAGGAGGCCCTTGCTTTTGGAAATCGCGGGCTGGAACTCGAACCCGAACATTCCGCCGTTCGCCAACTGAAACTGGAATCGCTGCTCGCCCTCGGGGATTTCGAAACGGTCCTCCAGTCCGACGATTGGCTTCCTGATTACTTCGCGATGTCGGAACTATGGGAATCGGAATTGAAGATGTATTGTCTTTTTCGGAAAGGCGACGGGGACTCGGCGGTGCGAATCATCGACGAATTCTTGGAAGGGCTGAGCGCAGATACGGGCGCGGAGTTTCGCGAGGACTGCCGCAACACGTTGACGGCAACGCTCTGCTATTTGAAGGGCGACGTGGACGGATTCGCCAAAGGCGCCGCCGAGGTCTCGAATGAAGAACTCCGATTCGCGGCCCGGGTATGCGCGGGGCAATGGCAGTCGGCCAACGAAATGCTCGGCGAATTACCCCTCGGATCGGAGTTTCTGAGTCTGACACTCTTCCTCGCGGCCCATGTCACGGGCGCGGAGGAAGAGACACAGGAGAAGCTCTTGAGCCTCGCAATCGATAGGCTACAAGGCCAAGGACGTGAAGGCAGGCAGGTGGCCGCATGGTTGGCGGAGAATGAAGAGCTGGATGCAGACGCGGCACTGCGACTGAGATTGACCTGCGGCGACAAGGCCGTCGCCCTGACCGCCCTGGGCGTTCAATTCACCGGTCATCGCCGGACGTTGTTCGAGTTGGCCGGCAAGTTGAATTTCAACGCAAGCTTTCCTCACCTGCTGCTC
>JAPULF010000339.1 GCA_027295245.1 Planctomycetota bacterium | reverse complement strand
GTTGACATGGTCCAGCAGAATGTACTCCAGCGTGACTTCTCGACCGGTGTTATCGAAATAGTACGTGCACGCCTCGACCAGGTCACTCAACGGAATCTTCTCCGCCCACGGAATCAGTTCTCGACGTAATGCATCGGTGGGCGCGTGCAGTGAAAGCGCCAGATTGAGCTGCAGGCCCTCATCCGCAAGGCGGCGCATCTGCTTCGGCAATCCCACCGTGCTGATCGTGATCTTCCGGGCTCCGATGATCATCCCCCATTGCGCGTTGATCACACCCACAGCCCGCATCATGTTGTCGTAATTCAGAAGCGGCTCACCGAGCCCCATGAATACGACATTGCTCAATCGCACCGGCCCCTTTTCGGCGTCCATCGGCTGGGTCGCCATCGCCTCGGTTCGTACCCGCAGAACCTGCTCGACGATCTCACCCGGCGACAGGTTTCGCTGCCCGCCTCCGACCCCGCTCGCACAGAACTTGCACCCGACCGGGCACCCCACCTGCGAACTGATGCACGCCGTCCGCCGCGTCTCGGCCGGAATCATCACGCATTCCGACGTTGCATCGTCCGGCCACTGTAGCAGCAGCTTGACGGTGCCGTCCGTCGAGGCCTGCCGGCGCGCGATACGTGACTTGAAGAGGTCGAACGATCCCGCGAGGGTCGCTCGCAGGTCTTTCGACAGATTGGTCATGTCGCTGAAGTCCCGGGCCCCCTTCCGATAAATCCACTCCATGATCTGCTTCGCGCGAAACCGCTTCTCGCGCCGATCCTCGAACCACTGCGCAAGATCGGAGCGCGACATGTCGAGCAGATGTGTCCGCCCGGTCGTCATGTCGGGCGTGGCTTTGATGGGCAGTTGCGTCATTTGTGATTTTCGCTCGGTCATCGGGCCGGACCGCCATGCGGTAAACCGGTTCATGCCCCAATGCGTGTGCCGACATGCTTCCCCATGACGACCTTCTTCATGTTTCCGGCCGTCATGAGCCCGAACACCACGATGGGGACGTCGTGTTGCTGGCACATATCCACCGCCGAGAAATCCATGACTTTCAGCCTCTTGTCGATGACTTCATTGTAGCTGAGTGACTTCTGGAATTCGGCCTTGGGGTTCTTCTTGGGATCCGCAGTATAGACGCCCTTCACGTTGGTCGCCTTCAGCAGCGCGTCGGCATTGATTTCGACAGCGGCGAGGGCTGCCGCCGTGTCGGTCGTGACGAACGGCCGACCCGTGCCCGCCGCCAGGATCACGATCCGGCCTTTCTCCAAGTGTCGTACACAGCGCCTCCGAATGAAACTCTCACAGGCGCTCTGAATCGCGATTGAGGATTGCACGCGCGTCGGTTGTCCGAGCGATTCCAGCATGTCCTGGAGGGCCAAGGCGTTGATTACGGTGGCAAGCATTCCCATGTAGTGAGCCGTGGCCTCGTGGACGGGTGACTCGGTGGCCAGAGTGGCGCCCCGCAGAAAATTGCCCCCGCCGACTACGACTGCTACCTCGCCGCCCAATTCCACTACACCCAGAATCTCCTCGGCGATCCTGCGGAGCGACTTTCCGTCGATTCCAAAACCGCCGGGCTTGCCAAAGCCCTCGCCGGAGATCTTCAGCACGACTCGCCGGTACTTGCATTTTGTTTTTGTTCGGCCCGCCGCTCGCTTTGCCATGGTTCCACCCGCGTCCTCGGATTCTACATCGACTGCGCCGTTCCGCCATGCCCCCGGGACGCATGGCGTGCCACCCGGCACGGAACTGTGGTCCTCGCGCGCCCTAGAACGCCGCGCAAAAAAAAAGCCGCTCGCGCGGCTTGGATTGCGAATCTATTGTCGCCCTACTTCGAATTTGGCGAAGCTCTTCAGGGCGAATCCGTGTTCCTTTCCGAATGCGCCTACCGTCTTCTTGTCATCGATGACGAACGGCTGCTCGACGAGGACCCGTTCGGCGTACCATTTGTTCATCTTCCCGGCGACGATCTTTTCCATGATTTGAGGCGGCTTGCCGACGGCCTCTTCCGCAGCCTTCTCGTGGGCCTCTTTCACGGCGCCTGGTTCCACGTCTTCGCGGACCGTTCCGAGGATCATCGGAGTCGATGCAATGTGCATGCAGATCTGCCGGCCGGCATCACCGGGCGAATGATCGGCCGCCAGCGACGAACCGACTTGACCGTTGTGATGGACGTAGCACGCACCCGCGCCCTCGATTCGTATCAGGCGCTTGATCGACATGTTTTCCTTGATCACACCGAAGGCGTCTACGAGCAACTCGGTGACCGTTCGGCCGTCTTCCAGCTTCGAGGATTTCAGGGCTTCCACCTCGGTGATGCCGGTCCTGGCACATTGCCGGGCGATCTCGTTGGCAAGGTCCGTGAACTTGTCGTTCGTGGCGACGAAGTCAGTTTCGCAGCGCACCTCTGCAAGCGCGGCGGCCGATTCATCCGCGTAAGCACCGATCCGACCATTGGCCGCTTCCTTGTCCGAACGTTCGGTCATCTTGTCGGCGAATTGTTTTCGCAGGGCCTGTTGCGCTGCGGCCTCGTCGCCATTCGAGTCGACCAGGGCCTTCTTGCAGTCCATCATGGCCAACCCGGTCCGTGATCGCAGTCTCTGAACCGCCTTTGCTGTGATCTCACTCATGGATGTCAACTCTCCTGTTGATGCGCTTTCCTATCCGTCAAACCGCTGACGCGCATTCACCGCAAGCGCGGCAGCTCGATGTATTTTTCGGTGCCGGCGTGGTTTGCAGGCGATGTTCCCCGTTCCAAGCGCCGAGCTTTTCCGAAATCCACTCATCGGCCAGCCCTTCACGAGCGGGAAAGACCGATCGGGCAGGCTGCCACGACGGGCCGTCATGACTGGGCGGTATCATGTACCTCGGACGGCGATCCAGGCGTCTGCGTTCCGGATACGGCCGCCTCGACGGGAGCCATCGGAGTTGACGAATCTGAAGCGTCGTCTGCAGGTCGCTCCTCGGCGCCGTCGGACGGCGAATCGGTCGTAGCCTCAACCGCGCCCGACTCCTCGCGACTTGCAATTTCCGAGGTCGTGAGCCGCCGCGACCGTCTTGGGCCGTCTCTTCGCGGACCGCCCGCCGACTGCTCGCCGGATTCCTCCGACTTGGCCGGCCGGCTGCGTTTCCCGATCTCGATAGCCTCGGCCAATTGCCTAAGGATAATGTCGACGGCCCGCATCGCATCGTCGTTCCCGGGAATCATCACGTCGGCCGAATCGGGGTCACTGTCCGTGTCCACAAGGCAAACCGTGGGAATACCGAGCTTGCGCGCCTCGCGAACGGCGATGTATTCTCGACGCACGTCGACGATCACGAGGGCCCCGGGCAGACGCGTCATGTTGCGAATGCCGTCGAGGTTGCGCGAGATCTTCCGTCGCTCCCGCTCGATCACCGATTGCCGTTTCTTACTGTAGGACTTGATCCGTCCGGTTCTGACTTCTTCCTCGAGTTCTTCGAGTCGAGCCAACCGTGACCGGATGGTCTTGAAATTTGTCAGGGTGCCGCCCAACCATCGTTCGCTGACATAGGGCATGCCAAGCCGAACAGCCTGCTTTTCCACCGTGTCGCGGGCGTGCCGCTTGGTGCCGACGATCAACACGTCATGGCCCTTCGACACGATCACGTTCAGGAACTTCTTTGCTCGAAGCAGGCCCTTGACGGTCTCGCGGATGTCAATGATGTGAATCGAATTCCGCTTCCCAAAAATGAACGGCGCCATTTTGGGATTCCACCGGTTTGCCCGATGGCCGAAATGGACGCCAGAGTCAATCAGGTCGCGGACCAACGCCGATGCCAATCAACACCTCCCGTAGCTATCTCGTGACGCATTCTAGTCTTACAGTCAATATGCCGAATTTAATAGCATAAGAACCCAAGCCAAAACCGTCAACCCGTCAATTGCCCGACCCCGCATGCATCGGCATTTGCCGACTTCCCTAATCGCTTTCCCCCGCCGGCTGCACGCCCACGATGCATCACACGCGGCCGAAACGCAGACAGGTTCCGATATCATGTCGGACGGTTGGATAACAAGAATCGACTTGTAAACAGCCGTCCAGACAAGAGCTCGTCCGGTTCGAGCCTGCACGTCAAGATACTGTTTACGGCAGCGATCGCTTCGGAAGGCTCTTTAACTCTTGTTGTGGCAGAAGATTATGCGTACTTCCGGCATCGTGTACGAACCGAGCAGAATGGCCGCTAAACTCCTCACCATGCCGTGACCGTGATGATGGCCCCGACGAACCGAGTGTGGCTCGTATGCCCAACGCCGAACGCCCGCCTCGAATACTGATTTGTGCCGCCGAACAAAGCGGTGACGAACATGCCGCCGAATTGATACGCGCGGCCCGTGCGTCGATACCCGACGTGAGTTTCGTGGGTCTGGCCGGGCCCCGCATGCAGGCTGAAGGGTGCGAATGCATCCACGATATGACCATTCGGGCGGCGATGGCGGCCGCGGCCTGGAAACGGGTGCCCGAGGCGATCCAGGTGTTGCGACGCCTGAAGGCTTTTCTGGCGGTCGAGCGAATCGACGCGGCTGTTCTGGTCGACTCGCCGACACTGAACCTGCCCATCGCGAAGATCTGCCGACGTCGGAAGGTGCCGGTCTTGTATTACATCGCGCCGCAGACTTGGGCCTGGGCACCGTGGCGCAATCGCCGAATCCGGGCTCGGGTCGACCGCATCGCGTGCATCTGGCCCTTCGAGGAGTCCTATTTTCGCGGCTACGGTATTCGGGCCGCTTATGTCGGCCATCCGTCCTTTGACCGACTTCTGGCCGTTTCGAATGACCCGGAGAAGACCGCGGCGATCCGGAAACGGGGTGAACCTGTCGTTACGATCCTGCCCGGGTCCCGGCGCCACGTCATCGACGAGGTGCTGCCGGGGCAGCTGGAGATCGCCCGGGCCTTGAGCAAACGCTTCAAGAAGATCCACTTCGTAGTGGTTTCGGCGAGCGAATCGGTCCAGCCGGAGATCGCGAACGTGATCCGGCGCGAGTGTCCGCACCTGTCGATCATGGACACATGCGGGGCCGATGAACGGGCCGCCGCGATTCGCGCGGCCGATCTCGTCCTGGCGGCATCCGGAACCGTGACGCTCGAGGTGGCATACCACGGTACGCCGATGATTGTCATGTACAACGCCAGCCGGTTGCTTTATCAGTTCGTCGGCCGGTGGATCATCTCAACGCCGTACTTCTCGATTCCGAACATCCTGGCCGGCCGGCGAATCGTCCCGGAATTCATGCCCTATTATCGCTCGGTCACGCCGATCATCGCGCAAGCATCCGAACTGCTGGCGACGCCCGCATCGTTGAAACGAATCCGCGACGACCTCAAGAACGTGATGGAGCCGATCATCAAACCGGGTGCGGCCAAGAATGCCGCTCGCGAATTGGCGGGCGTCCTTGTAGACCGGTGTCGGACTGGGTCGGGGTAGACCGGTGTCGGACTGACTCCGGCATGGAATCGACGTCCGAATAAAACGCTGGTCGGTTGATTCGACCGCGGTGCAACCCGTCAGCGGGCCGCCTCCGGTCCGAGAACTTGTTCGATCGTGCGGACGAGATCGGAAATCTCGAACGGTTTCGCGATCGTCCCGTCAAAGCCTTGCTGCTTGAGGGCCGTGGCGTCTCCCTCCGGGAGCGGGCCCGTGATGGCGATGAGCTTGCAGGCCCCCAGTTCCGGCATGCCCTGTATGCAGCGAATGGTCTCTCGGCCGGCCAGGCCGGCCAGGTCGATATCGAGCAACATCGCGTGGGGGCGAACACTCTCGGTCACCGCGCCGGCTTCGAACGCGGATCGAGCCCTGTGAACCTCGTAGCCGGCGTCTTGTGAGAGGGCGTTGGAGAGCAACTCCAGCACGCCGTCATCATGCTCGACGATCAGGATGCGGGTGATGCCGGTTTCCAGGCCGTCGAGCGGAATCCCGTGGGCCCGCATGAATCGAACCAATTGGCGCAAGGGGATCCGCCGATCCTTGCTGCCCGGTATCCGATATCCACGCAGCTTGCCGCTGTCGAACCACTTCGACACGGTTCTCGGAGCGACGCTGCAGATCTTTGCGACCTCTCCCGTGGTCAGCACGTCTTTTGTGCGGCGCATGATACGTTCCTCGAATCCGGTGTGGCGATTGTAACCTTCGTTTTGGTAACTGGTTACGACGCTAAAGCTGAGCGGAGCCGCTGACGCCCGCAATCAACCGAATGCAGATATATCTCTAGATTCGGCCTGCGAGCCGCTAACATGAGCAAATTCGCTCAATTCGCTGCAATCGCTACAACCGCACAGAAATCCCTGAAATAATGCTTGACCTCGGGCGGCGGGAGAGATGTGAAGGGCACCCAGGTCATACGCAGCCGAATTACGACCGACTCGCCAATCAATCGTAGGACTGTCAAGCACGCCAGGCAAGATGCCGCCTGTGCGAACTGAAATACTGGTACAACCGGCTTGGACTCCCCACGTTTCGGAGGCGCCCTGCGGAGGGGCGAAATCGGCTATTCCTCTTCTTCGGCCTCCTCGCCGGGCACGAGGAAGACGGAGACGGGGTTCTGCGAGCGGAGGGACTCCATATTGCACCACAATCCGGCGGCCATCAGAACGATCATTGCCAGGCCGCGAATCGGCCAGGCATACCCGCTCTGGGAAATGGAGACTTCGTCCTCGCACCCCTCTACGGATAGTAGCATTTGGCCCGAGCTTATGGCCCATCTGGCGTATCCGATCGGGCCGCCCGGGGGGTAATCGTTGGCGAGGGCGGCACGGAATTGCTCGGTGGCCTTTGCCTTGATGGCGTGGATGGGTTGGTTTTTCCTGGCGGCGGCGTTTCGTGCAGCTGGGAAGGTGGGCGGGTCTCCGATTGTGGCGGCGACGTGGCGGTATTCGTGAACCAGGGTGGCGAAGCATGCCACCACTGAAACGGCGATCACACCGACCAGGATGCGATTGCGTCGCAGGGGCCGTGCCGGCCGGGCCACGCGAAACGACACCGCCCCGACCAGAAGTCCGGCGATGAGGAAAAAGAACAACCCGAAATAGAACGGCAACCACACCAGCCGTGCCAGGAGCCAGCCGAGTGCGGACAGGAGCACGACGGCGGTCAACAGGCCCCAATACCAGGCGTTCAAGCCGGTCGGGACGCCGGCACTTGCTTGGGCATCGTCGGGGCCGTCTGAGGGGGTTTGATTGTCCACGAAACGGAAAATAGGTGAGGGTGGCCGGCAAATCAAGGGCCGCGGACCCGGCGTGCGGGTGTTCTCGGGCCGGTTTGATTTTGCGTGCCGCGCGGGCTAAATTGTGGGATTCTGAAATCAGCCGCCCGGCAAGAGACGATCGCCGGTCCACCCAGAGGGAGAGACTCGAGATGATGATGTTGTTACACAAGCGAACACTGCTCATGCCGCTGGTTTTGTTGGTGGCGTGGAACATCGGATGCACCGATTCGGGGTCGAGAAAAAAGACCAAGTCATATGATGGCGTGGCCAATTCGATCAACCTTCAGACGAAGGAGGTTTCGATCACCGTGGTGCGGGAGGACGGGTCCGAGCATGAACTCAAGGGGACTGTCCGTGACGACACCGAGGTTTGGATCAACGGTCGACAGCAGGCTCTTAAGGACGTCAACAAGGGCGACAAGGTGCGGGCGTGGGTGGTCAAGGACAAGTCCGATGGAAAATACATAGTCATCAAGGTTGAGGTCGATCGACCGCTTTCCTACAAGAAGCCCGCCGATGACGGGGGTGTTACGTCGGGCGAGTCCGATTCGCCGCCGTCGGTCAGTTTGGCGAGCTCGACTGAAACGAAGCCGGTACCCGAGCCGGTGGTGGTGTCCGATCCGCTGCCTGAGATCGTGGACCGCGAACCGGTTCCGTCGAGGGGCAGTGCGATCGGGAGTCGAGAGGACGCGGAAGACATGATCTACGGTCAAATCCGCCTCCGCATGGAAATCGCGATCGAGAAAAGAAGGGAGCTGCTGAGTTCGGGGGCCGGTCGCATCGACCCCGAGGTGCAGGCCTTCGAGACGCAGATCACCAAGGCCCGGGTTTACCTCATCGAGAACGGTGAAATCGTGGGCGAAGTCGAGCCGCCGCTTTGATGGCATTTGCTTTCGAGGACTTCTTCGTGGTCCAGGGCGGATTGCCGGCTTGGCAGGGCGGGGTTGGTTCGGCGCGCGGTGTGGGATTGTGCCGCCTACGGCGGACGGCTTTGCCGCAGTGGGCCTTCGGCTCGGGCTGACCCCGGGCGCGGCGGGCCTTCGGGGCGACGGCCGGGACCATTGGCAGGCGGCGAGTTGATGGGGCGCAAAAAGGCGCAACTTGCCGCCATGTTGCCGCGTGGGGGCCCAAAAGAAGGTTTCGGGGTGCAATTTCTTGCAGGTGGTCGGGTGGCACATTTGAGGTTGCTCGCGTTCCGTGACTAGCGGGACGGGGATCGCGAAGTTCCGCGACGCGCGGCCGGGACCTTTGGCAGGGTTCGGGTCAGGCTCCACCCTTGCAAGCCGTGATTCGGGGATACGTTTTTCGAAGCTGGTGGATTGGGATTCGAGTTTTTTGACTGGATGAGTCTTGGGGTTCATGGTCATTTCCTCGTTGCGGGGCCGCTCGGGGCGGCACTTTTTTCGTGCAACCAGGCGCCACGGGGCGCAACTCTTGCAATTGACCCTCGTTTTGGGGGTCGCGAGGACGGGTTGGCTTGCGCGGGGCGCAACGCGTATTCTCACGCCCACCGCATGCGCGGATGGGCATGGCACCCGACGCGGGCGGTGGCCGGCCCTCCTCTTTGAAGCACATCCAGTGTTGCTCAGCGTTCCGCATACTCAGTTTTCAGTTGTCAGGTCAGTTGTCAGTCGTTCGGCTCCGCGGCGCTCCGTGGCGGCGGTCCTTCGGCGCGGCGGCGGGGACCCGCGGCAGGCATTACCGATGTGCCGCGACGCGCGGCCG
>JAPULF010000338.1 GCA_027295245.1 Planctomycetota bacterium | reverse complement strand
CAGTTTGTTGTGCCAGACAATGGATCCGTCGTTTTTCATCAAACAGAACACTTCTCCGTGGTAACCGGCGTAGATATTCCGACCCTTGATCTGCAGTGTGACCGGGCCGCCGCTGCCGGACTTGGGCAGCTTGGTCCGCCAGTGTTCTTCGCCGGTGCGCGGGTCAAGGGCCGCGACGAAGCGATTCGTGCCGATGTACAGCGACGTGTTTGATCGTGCCATTCGGGGGCTCCTGTGCAGTCAGGCAAATTCAAAACCTTGAACACCGGCATTATACATACACACCGGACGCCGACGCACCCCGGCGAACTTCACCGGTACCATCACTTCCGCGACGCTTGCCAGCCGAGGTTCGACCCTGTAAACCTTGTGCAAGCGGTCGAGCGCGGGTCGGCCGCCCTTGCGCACGTGGACGCCTATGCAAGTAATCGTTTTCGAAGACGCCGGCTATCGCAACCTGCTGCCACTGGTCTATTCTCGCGCCACGTTCAACCTCCGCTGCGGGTTCGACAACCTGCTTTCGAAGATCGAGCACGCCCAGGGCTGCAGGGCGTCAGGCCTGTTTGTCAGGGAGACACTGGCCGCCGCGATCGCCGATCGACAAGACCGGCCCGTCAACAGCGCTCCGAAGGAAGATTTACAACTGTGGATCAACGGACGCCTCTTGCTTCGAAAACGGATCGACCTGAAGCCCAACACCGCCGCTTGGCGGGGGAACACCTTGCTGGCCGCGTCCCTCGACGCGAAACACGCGGCCGGGCTCACAATCGACACCTTGACCGATCCGGCGGCGCTCCAGCGGGCGCTGGCGGATTGCGAATCCGCCGATCTCGATACAGGTACGGCGGAACTCATCGACTACCCGTGGCAGCTCGTCCATGCCAACGAACCCGAGATCGCCCGGCAATTCGGGACCCACGAAAACAAGGGCGACCGCGACGCAGTTCATTCAGGGGCATTTTTGCTGAATGATTCGGCGATCTTCGTGGGCCCCGGAACCACGATCAAACCGACGGCGGTTCTCGACGCCGAAAACGGTCCCATCTACATCGGGGAAGACGCAACCATCGGTCCGCACGTGTCCATCACCGGTCCTTGCTACGTCGGTGACGGCTGTACGATTCGGCCCGGCGCGTCCATTTCGGCCAGCAGCATCGGTCCGGTCTGCAAGGTGGGCGGGGAACTCGAAGGCAGCATCATCCACGGCTATTCGAGCAAGCAACATGACGGGTTTCTCGGTCACAGCTACGTGGGCGAGTGGGTCAACCTCGGCGCCGATACGGTCAACAGCGATCTGAAGAACACCTACGGCCCGGTCCGGGTGCCGATCAACGGGACCTCGGTCGACAGCGGCGAGACTTTCGTCGGTGCGTTTGTCGGGGATCACACCAAGACCGGGATCAACGTCGCGCTTCCGACGGGCTGTGTCATCGGCCACGCGTGCAATCTATTCGCGACGCGCCAACCGCCGACGTTCGTCCCGAGTTTCAGTTGGCTCAGCGAGGACGGAATCATGGCCAACGATCCGGCAAAGGCCCTGGCGGTGGCGAAAAAGGTCGCGGCGAGGCGGAATCGCACGTTGTCGGCGGCCGAAGAGGCCCTGTTCATCTCGATCGCCAAAACGGCCCTCCAAATCGAACGATCTCCCTGAGGCCGGGGCCCTCTCGATGATCGCGGCTCGGTCAGACGCCGATATATCCATGCACGCCATCAAACCCGACGACGACGCCAGGCGTATGAAGGATGGACGGGCAAGGAATGACCGACAGCGATTTTCTATTCCTGCTTATCGCGTCAACCGCGATCGATCTTGCCGCTGCGGGTGCGGTCCTGGTAATCGCTCGCCTGCGGCGGCCCGGCGAAACATTGCGGGCTTCGATCACGCCTTGGCGGGTCTTGCAAATGCTCGTGGCCGCGGGCCTGGTATTTCTTGCCAAGCTACCGATTCTTCACAGGCTCGGGCTTGGGATCTTCGGGCTTATTCACCTGATTTACTTGGATACCGCCCTTCTGCTACCACTGGCGGGGACGGCCTTGCTTTTGTCCAAGGCCCCGACGAACCGCGCGGCCGGAAAGCGATGGACGACGATTCCATTACGCGCGGTTTCCGTGGTCGCGATCGCGGCCGCGCCGGCGGCGGCCTATGCCCGGTGGATCGAACCGTTTCGCCTGCAACTGGAAACGGTACGCATTCCGATCTCAACAGAGCGGTCGGGGCGTGATCCCGTCCGAATCGGCGTGCTGGCCGATATTCAAACCGACCGCATCTCGGATCATGAGCGCGAAGCGGTCGCTGAAATGATGAAGCTGTCGCCGGACGTGATCGTGCTGCCCGGCGACCTGTTTCAGGCCTTCTCGCGCGAGCAGGCGACGGCGGCACTTCCCGCGATTCGAGAGTTGTTGTCCGGGCTATCCGCGCCGGGCGGCGTGTACTTCGTTTTGGGGGACGTGGATGAATCCGACTTCATACGCCGGGCGATTCGAGGAACGGCCGTTCGCTTGCTCGAGAACGAAATCATCCAAACGCAGATCGGCGATCGCCAATTGACGATCGGCGGCGTCGAGCTGGCCTTTGGCAGGCCCGCGGCACGCAGGATCATTGACCGGCTTCAAACCGAAGACGGCGCGTCGGACATACGCATTCTTCTTTCGCACCGACCCGACGTCGTGCTCAAGCTCGGCTCGGAACGCAGGATCGACCTGGTCGTGGCGGGCCACACCCACGGCGGACAGGTTGCGATTCCGCTGTTCGGACCACCCATGACGCTCACGAAGGTACCGCGGACCGCCGCGGCCGGCGGATTTCACCGGATCAACGGTGAGCCGATCTATATCAGTCGCGGTATCGGACTCGAACGCGGCCAGGCTCCGAGGATTCGATTTCTGTGTCCGCCGGAAATCTCATTGCTCCGGCTCGAGGCAACCGTGCCGATGTCCGAGTCGGGACCCGACGCGGTCACTTTCCGAATCTCGGGCCAATCCGGAGCATCGGATTGAAAGTGATTCTTCATTGGAATTGCCCCACATGTCGGAAAATCTTCGCAAGCGCGCTCGAAACCAGCCCGCATGGCGACGAACCGGCGTCGCAACGTCTCGGCACGGGCTCGGTCGCCCATCGGGCAATTGGCTTCTGA
>JAPULF010000337.1 GCA_027295245.1 Planctomycetota bacterium | reverse complement strand
GGTGGATCGATCGTGACGCCCGGCAGATCGGTCGGCAGCACCGCCAGAATCTGCCGTCCGTCGTCCAAGACCGCGCCGGTGACGAAGATTCGACATTTCTCCGCCGACGTGACCCAGGGAATAAAGCCCCGCAACCGAAAGTTCCTGCCGTCCTCCTTGGCCGACAACGTGGGCCGGCCGGTCTGATGGCTGGTCGTCAGTTGACTGATTCCTACGCTGGTCATGATCTCGTTACCGGCGAGCCTGGGCAACCACTCGCGCTTCAGTTCCTCGTTCTCGGTAGCGGTGATAAACTCGCAGGCCCCATCGCGCTGGGTCAGAATGAGAAGGCTCGACATGCAACCGGCGGCCACGGCCTCGTAGGCCCTCAACAAGGACGAAGGATCGAACTCCAGTCCGCCGTACGCCTTCGGTATCACCCACTTCCAGGCATGGGCGGCCTCCAGGTGTTTCAGCGACTTCTCCGGCCATTGCCCGACCACGTCATAGTGCGTCGCAAGCCGGGAAAGCCGAGCCGTCAGCCCATCGAGATCGATGTCCATCACGTCATTGTAATGCAAGCCTCGCTCGGCGCGAACGCACAGCGTCCGCCGCACGCATGGAACGATCCGGCAGGATTGAACGCCGTCCGACAGGCATGCCCCGCGGACCGATTTCGGATATGCTCCCGGCGCATCACGCCGGCAAATACGTGACGCATGGGAGCCGGCGTAGGGTGTGAATGTAATTCCTTTCGCCGGGGTCAGGGAGACGACGAGATGTTCCACCGCAAACCGCGCCCCCGGCGCGCCGCATTCCTGACAATAACGCTATCGACGGTCGTCGCCTTGATCGTGCCGGCCGGTTGCCTGCAACCGATTCCCGGACCGGTCACACCGAGCACTCCGGAAGTCCTCCATGCCCGCCTCTGGGTCAGCCAGGGCAAGGTGTACACCTTCCCCGAACAAGTCCCGCCCCACGAGACGAAGCCCACCACCGGCGTCTGCCTATCCGGCGGCGGCACTCGGGCCCTGTCCGCGGGAATGGGGCAGCTTCGGGCGCTCAACCAACTCGGCCTACTCAAACACGTGCAATACCTCTCCTGCGTTTCGGGCGGCGCGTGGCTGGGGACCGCGTTCACGTACTACGAGCGCGGCGCCCGGGACGACGCCGAATTCCTCGGCCCGGTCACTCTGCCGGAAGCGATCACATGGCCCGGCCTCCAACACCTACCCATGAGCTGCGTGGGGCACACGGCAACGAAAAACTTCGCAGAGGCCATCTGGGAACTCTTGGAAGGCGGCCACACACCCAAAGACCTGATCTGGATCCGGGCCGTCGGCGAAACGTTCCTCGAACCCTTCGGACTCTATGACGAAACGGACCCCGATAGCGAGTACTTCAGCCTCGATGCCGACACCGTCCGCGAAATCAAGGACCGAAACCCGACGCTGCACCACAAACGGATTCGGTTTCACACCGTGCGAAGCAACGACACCGACGTGAAGCGACCGTATCTGATCGTCAATTCGAGCCTGATCTGGCCCGTAGGCCGCGGGCCGGCGGAACAACTGGTGGGCTTCGAATACACACCGTTGTATGCAGGCAACCCGTTCCGCTTGGAGCTCACCTACAAGCCGTTCCTCAAGCCGGCGATCCGACGAACGGTCGGCGGCGGCTTCATCGAGCCGTTCGCCTACGGCTGCTACGCGCCGTCCGGCCCGGTCAAGGACGGACTCGTACGAGTCACTCAACCGCCGGCATTCAGCCTGGCCGACGCCGCCGGCACAAGCAGTTCGGCCTATGCCAGAATCCTAGGCGAGGTAAACCACTCCTTGCTTCCCCACGCCCTGGGCTGGGCGGTCACCGGCACGGGTGGCGAACAGACATTTCTGCATGACTTCGGCGACGGCGGCAACCTGGAGAACTACGGCCTGATGTCGATGCTGCTCCGAAGGGTCAAGAACATCGTCGTGTTCATCAACACAGACGTGAAGCTGAACGTCCACTACAAACCGTCACCGCGCCATCCCCCCACCGCAAGCGACATAGACGACGTCTTGCCCGCCTATTTCGGCCTCCCGATCCGCTCGGGCCTCCTCCGAAAACGCCCGTACCCCAACAACCAGGTATTCAAGCAAGAAGACTTCGTCTGCGTCGTCGAGGCCCTCCAAACCGCCAAACGGTGCGGCCACGGGGCGGTCGCGGTCACGGACCTGGCGGTCCAATCGAACGACTGGTGGGGCGTGCCGGGCGACTGGAAAACGCGAATCTGCTGGGTCTACCTCGACCGGGCCCCGCACTGGGAGTCGAAACTCTACGACGGACGAGACCCGCGGACCGGTAAGAGCCTGAAGGCGGCCATCGACGAAGGCAACGACCCCTATTTCCCATCGGGCCCGTTCCAGAAATTCCCCAACTATCGCACGGTGGCCGAGAACTTCCCGGACCTGATCGAGTTGACCAAACAGCAGGTGAACCTGCTCGCCGATCTCACCTACTGGGTCGTCTCCAAAAACCACCATCATCTGCGAAAGGTGCTGGAACCCAAAAAGACTGGAATAGAACCAGCGCGCCGGCAGCCACCTCGCCTGGGGGCCTCGACTTGAACGCGGAGATCGGTCCTCGAATGACCGGAATGCGTAGCGTCATCCCTTGTGGGCGAAAAGTACCACTCGGAAGACGTGCACCCGAAGGCACGCCTGACGTGTAACAAGAGTCAGTCGCGAATTCCGGGCTAGTCGCGTGCCACTTCGGTTTTCTACTGACCGACCAAAGATCCCCGGAAACGGAGAACCTCCCATGCGTGCCTTGCCCTTCTTTCTGATCACGGCTCTTCTCGCCGCGCCGCCTTCGGTTTCCGGACAGACCGGGGAGCAGCCCCCGCCGCCAAACACTGACCCGCTGCCCGATCGTCAGACCATTCTCATTCGGGTCGAACACGCCCAAGTCAACAATATCGCTAGCACGTTGACAAGGGTGGCGGCCCACATTGGCCGCGGAAGGTCCAAGCCCGTTGGCGTGACGAGCGATTACGAATCGCAATTCTTGATCCTAACCGGAACGGACGAGGATCTGGAACTCCTTCGTGGGTTGGTTGCGGAACTGGATGTGCCGCAACGCGATCCGCACATGGCGGCGGATCGCAACCGAACGTCTTTCCAGCTCATCATGTACGAGGTCTCGCTGCCGCGCGACCGGGCGGCAAGTATCCGTGTCGACGAGTTGACCGGCAAGGCCAAGACCCCGGCGTCCTTGATGGCCGCGCTGCAAGAGGTGGGGAGGGCGCGCGTGCTCTATCGCATTGACCAGATCTTGAAGCTCCGCCGGTCGTCCAAGAAGAAAACATCTTTCACGACGGGAACCCGTATACCGTTTGTGAGGAACACCACGGTAATGAAGAGCGGACAGATCAACAAAAACATCGAATACGAGGGGTTGGGTTGCATCGTTCACCTCGAGGGCACTTGGGGCGCGCCTTCGACGGGCTCCGCCCGGATCGAGGTGGAGCTTTCGACCCTGACCGATTCGACCGTGGATCTTGGCAACGATTTCAAGGCACCGATATTCCACCAAGTGGAGCAACTATTCGAAGGCCCCATCAAATCCGGGGAACCGATCGTGTTGCTGACGATCGACGGGAGCGGCGAAAAGGAAAATGCGACCGC
>JAPULF010000336.1 GCA_027295245.1 Planctomycetota bacterium | reverse complement strand
ATGCTCGCCAATCGGGTGATTTCACGCGTAGCAAAAGTCGCGCCGCAACGCGTTTTGAGTATGGCGGCTCCGGTATAGCGTCTATAATTCCGGGCGACTAATCCGGCGGGGCTCGGGCACGCCGACGAGAATGCGTTCATTCCTTCGGAGCCGGTCTTGTATTACCCGTTCTTCGATGTTCCGAAAATCGGCGGCGGCATGTTGATTGCCGTCGTGGCGATCCTGCACGTTGTCGTGGCCCATTTCGCCGTCGGAGCGGGCATCTTCACGGCCGTGGCGGAGACCTTCGCCAGACGGCGAAACGACACGCTACTACTCCGATTCCTCCAGGACAACAGCCGCTTTCTGATCCTGTTTGCGTTCATTCTCGGGGCCGTGTCAGGCGTGGGAATCTGGTTCACCATCGCCCTCGTCAGTCCGCGGGCCACCAGCAATCTGATCCACTGCTTCGTCTGGGGCTGGGCCATCGAATGGGTGTTCTTCGCGGTCGAGATCGTCGCGGGCTACTGCTACTACTACACGTGGCGCACCGTCAGCCCGGGACGCCATCTGGCGATCGGATGGATCTACGCCGTGGCGGCCTTCGCGAGCCTTTTTGTCATCAACGGAATCATCACCTTCATGCTGACGACGGGCCGATTTTTCGAGGAACGGGCTGCCGGCAACTACGACGCCGCGTTTTGGGCCGGATTCTTCAATGAGACCTTCTGGCCGAGCCTGGTGCTGCGAACTCTGTCGTGTCTGGCGCTGGCGGGCATCTTCGTTTGCATCGTCGTCAACCTGTCGCGGCGCTACACGCGCGAAGAGCGCACCCGAATCATCAACTACGGCGCATATTGCCTCGCCCCCTTTGCCTTGATGGCCCCGGTATCGATCTGGTACTTCAACAACGTGCCCGAGGCGTCGCGGCGGATGGCGGGCGGAGGGGCCATCGCCATGACGCTCTTTCTGGCGTTCGGCGTGGCCTGTTCGGTGATGATCGGGGCCTACGCATACTTCGCGCTGATTCGAAAAAAACGCTACGTGAGCCTCGAAACATCCCTGTTGCTTGCGGCCATGGCACTGGTCGCGACCGGCGCAATGGAATTCGTCCGCGAGGGGATTCGCAAACCGTACGTGATACAGGGCCATCTCTGGTCCAACGGCATCGTTGACGACCCGGCGGAATACGAACCATTGATGCGCGCCGGCATACTTTCGAACATTCCCTGGATCGTGGATCCGAAGGACGCCGCCGTCGCCGATTCGAAGACGCGCGGTGATTGGGTCTTCCGCGCACAGTGCATTCAGTGCCACACCGTTGACGGAGTCAATGGCATTCGACACCTGGTGAATTACGATCGAGACATCATCCGTAACGACATCGAGTATTTGCACGTGCGAAAGACGTTCATGCCTCCGTTTGTGGGAACCGAACGCGAAAAGGCCGACCTGGCCGAGTACCTCTATTCCTTGAACTATTCCGCAAGAGACCGCGGGTACCGCATGCCGAACGAGGACCCCGAATGATGAGTGCCGCCCTGGTCGGACTCATGCTTGTCTTCGGTCAGCCGGAGGGGTCCGCGACGTCGCTTCCCGCGGGACTTGAGCATCCGGCTGCCGCGACCCTTCCGACGAGTTCCGATCCGTCACTTGTGCCCCCGATCGACCAATTCGGTTTGCCCGCGCCCCTTTGGGTCTTCCAGTTGCTCTTGCCCCTGACGTTCTTCTTGCACGTGGTCTTCATGAACTTGGCCCTCGGCACCGCCGTGTTGCTTGGACCGTTCTGGTGGGCGTCGAAATCGCGGCCGCACTTCGTTGACATCACTTCGCGACTGCTGCGCGTTTGGCCGGTCGCCCTTTCGATGACCATCACGACGGGCGTTGCACCCCTGCTCTTTGTGCAAGTCCTCTACGGCCACATGTTCTACACCGGCAACATCCTGCTCGGCTTCGTGTGGTTCGCAATCATCATCCTGTTGCTGGCCGATTTCTACGCCATATACCTCGTCCTCGGTCGGGCCTTCGAAAAGCCGGCCGAGGACTCCGACGCCCAACCCGTGCTCCGCGGCCCGAGCGTCTTCAACTTGATCTTGATCGCGTTGATCGCCGTTTCAATGCTTGCCATTGCGGCCATATTCACCGCCAACTCGACACTCATGCTCGTGCCGGACAGTTGGCGCGACGTTCGCGACGGAGTTGCGTCTCCGTTTTGGGTTCACGCCATGTTCGTACCCCGGTTGATGCACAACGTCATCGGGTCGCTGGCCGTTACATCCCTGATCGTTGCAGTCCTGGCGCGAACCGCTCGCACGATCGACGACGGAATCCGGCTTGCCGCCGCTTCGACCGGATTGTTTTTGACGGCGATCTTCACGGGCGCGCAGATTCTCAGCGGCTTTGTGTTCCTGCTCACAATCTGGAACGATGCCGCCGGGGCCTTTCTTGATCCGACCACCGGGACGCTTCTGTGGGCCGTTGCAGTTGCCAGCGGCATGGCGGCCTTCTTCGTGTTGGTATTCCATTCGATCAACCACCCGGAGAAGTCGTCGGCGGTCTGGATTCCAGTCGCCTTGATTACGGTCACCCTCGCGGGCATGTCCGCCGGTCGCGAACGCCTCCGCGTCGGAATGCTTTCGAAAATCGACGGCGCCCTCTATACGGCCGATCAGGTCCGGACCCAACCGGTCACCGCTTGGCTATTCGTCGGCGTCCTCATGCTTGGGCTCGGCCTGATCGCACTTATGCTGCACTGGACCTATCGCGCGCCACGTCGATCCGAATCCGGCGATGCGTGAAGCACTCCTCCGTTTGCCGATAACACGATTGAACACCTGACGCAATTCGGGTCCGGGTGTCGTGGGAGACAAGGCCGATGGAAAGCGAGCCGCAGGACGCGGATGCCCTTCGCCGGAAGATGGAGATTCTCGAAAGCGAGAATATCCGGCTCAAAAAGCGTGTCGAATCGGTCTTTGGACCGGACAACCCGAACTTCGATCCCCAGGCCTTCATGAAGGCGATGCGGCGATACATGGGATTCATCTGGCTCTCGTTTGCCCTTGCGATGCTTTTTCTCGTGCTTGCCATCAGCGGCAAGATCTCGGTCCCTAACATTCCCGTGGGTCCGACCGTGCTCATCGACCCGGGAGGGATGTTC
>JAPULF010000335.1 GCA_027295245.1 Planctomycetota bacterium | reverse complement strand
TGGTCGGCGGCACGGACGCTACGGGGGCTGAGTCGAGGACCTGCGTTGCGGGGGCATCGATGAACTGCTGGTGCCAGAGTTCCAGGCAGAGAATGCCCCACAGCAGTCGACTGAACTTGCCGGTCTTCAGGATGTGGCGCTCGATTTCGTCGGTGCGATACAGGCCGCGTTCTCTTGCCGCTCGTCCAAGCAAGGTATCGCAGACGAAGTCGCGGATGGGACCCTTCAGCCAATGGTTGAATGGGACTGGGAATCCCATTTTATCCTGGCGATTCAAGACCTGGGCGGGCACGAAGTCTTTCACGGCTTCGCGGAGGACGTGTTTGGATCGACCGCCCTGGAAGCGCATGATCGGGGGCATGCCGGCGACGAGTTCGGCGATGCGGTGGTCGAGGAGCGGGACGCGCGACTCGAGGCCGACGCCCATGCTGACGCGGTCCTCGACGTGAAGCAGGGCCGGCAACAAGGTGGTCATGTCGAAGTGTGTCATTCGGCTGAAGTAGCTCTTGGCGGCGGGGCGTTGGAAGGTCTCGCGGAAACGCTCGAAGGTGCGGTCTCGGTCGCGGGGGTTCCAGGCCTCTTCCGTCAGGACGGAACCCAAGTCCTTGTCTCGGGATATCAGTCGAAAGTACCGCCGGTCCATGTCTTCGAACAGGCCCGCGCCCCAGAAGTCCTGGAGCATCGGAAGATAGGTCTTGAGCATGGGAAGATGGGGTTTGATGGCGTCCCAGGTCACGACGTATCGGTCGTCCGACTGGGTGCCGTAGATCGCGCCCTTGAGGCACTGCTCGAGGTATGCGAGAAGATATCTTGCGTACCCGCCGAATAGTTCGTCGCCGCCCTGTCCCGCGAGGCAGACCTTGACCTTTTTGGCGGCGGCCTGCGACACGCAGTATTGGGGGAACAACCCGGGGCCGGCCATGGGCTCGTCCATCAAGCGAATCAGTTCGGGCATCAGCCGGCAGAAGTCGGCGGCGGTGGGGCGGACTTCGTTGTAGACCGCACCGCATCGATCCGCGACGAGTTTGGCGTAGGCGGACTCGTCGTATTCCGGCCCGTCATCGAATGCCCCGCAGAAGACGTTGAGGGGGGCGCCGTACTTGGGGGCCGCCAAGGTGGTGACGACGGAGCTGTCGGTTCCGCCGGACAGGTATGCGCCGAGCGGGACATCGGAACGAAGCTGAAGGGTGACGGCGTCGTCGAGTAGTTCGCGGAGTCGGTCGCGGAAATAGTCGAAAGTGTGATGGTCGTCTACCTGGTCGCCGAAGTCCCAGTAGCGGCGGATGCGGGGCGGAGTATTGTCAAACGGTCGAAGGGTCAAACAGTGGGCCGGCGGCAGGCGGCGGATGTTTTGGAAGAGGGTTTGCTCTCCGGTCGTGAACTGATAGGTCAGGTACTCGGCCAAGGCGTCGGGGTCGGGTCGGGCGGGACCCGTGCCGGCGACCAGCAGGGCCTTGATTTCGGAGGCAAAGATGAAACCGTTCGGCCCCTGGGTCCAATAGAGCGGCTTGATTCCGAGCCGGTCGCGGGCCATGAACAGGCGTTTGTTTCGCACGTCCCAAATGGCGAAGGCGAACATGCCGTTGAGGCGGTCGAGGCATTGCTCGCCGAGGTCCTCGTAGAGGTGGATGATGACTTCGGTGTCGCTGTTCGTGCGGAACGCGTGGCGCGGTTCGAGTTCGCGGCGAAGTTCGACGTGATTGTAGATTGCGCCATTGAAGACGATCCAGATGGATTCGTCCTCGTTGGACATCGGCTGCCCGCCGGTGGGGATGTCGATGATTGCCAGTCGGCGGTGGCCGAGGCCGATCGGGCCGTCGATCCACTGGGCCTCGCCGTCGGGGCCGCGGTGGGCGATTGCGCGTGTCATGGCCCGAATCACGGCGGGATCTACGCGTGCATCGGGGGTGCGATTCAGGTAACCGGCGATGCCACACATGGTTCAAGCTCCCGGTGGCCCGTCGTTTCGGGGGCCGGTTCGGTCAAGGATTGTGCGATGCGGCGTTTCCAAAAGCGCCGGCGGATGCCGAACCAGCGGTTGTACTTGGCAGCGAGCAGCAGATAGCCCGCCGTGGTCGGACCGCAGGCCATCTTGCTTTCGCTCTTCTTGTCGTCATATCGGAGGATGTGCCCAACTTCGGTGAAGCGGGCGCCCAGCATTTCGAGCTTGACGATTTTCTCGAGGGTACAGGAGAAGCCGAGGTGCTTCTGTTCGATAAAGTTGTTTCCGTAGACCTCGATCGCGCGGTGCAGTGTCTCCCATCGGTAGGCCCGGTAGCCCGAGGAGTAATCGCGCACGCCGCGAATCGGGAACATCGCCTTCATGAACCAGCCGGCCGCGAGGCTCAGGAGTTTTCGGTGGCCGCGCAATCCGGTGTCTCCTCCGCCCGGTTGGTAACGCGAGGTGATGACGACGTCGTTGCCTCGATTGATCGCGTCGACCAGCGACGGGATGTAGGCCGGGTCTTGCGTGTCGTCGCAATCCATGCGGACGATCACGTCGCCCGGCGCGCCGGCCCGGACGCAATACTCGATGCCGTCGCGGATGGTCTCGCCGAGTCCTCGGTTGATTCGATGACGAATCACCTCGATCGGGTAGCGGGCTTGCAGACTCTCCACGTTGGCGGCGGTTTGGTCGGTGCTGCCGTCGTCTACCAGGACCACGCGGAATTTCAACGGAGCGGGCGCGAGGGCCCGGAATATCTTGGGAATCAGAACGGGGACGGCGTGCTGTTCGTTGTATGCGGGCAGCAGGACGAATAGGGTCATGTCAGTCCGTTGACGGGCCCGCGGCCACGGTCACCGCCCGGCGCAGCGGTCTTTCCAGGTCGTAAAGCGTAAATGAGTCGTTGATTGCGACGGCCTCGAACAACAGGGGTTGGTCGTTTTCGACGATCGCGAGTCGCACGCCGTATTGATCGCGCAGGCGGCCGAAGTCGTCGGACGTTCGGCTTCGGTAGCATTTGCCCATGTGCGGGACGAGGGCCTTGTCGGTCGGGAAGTCGTTGACGGGCTCGTCCAGATACCAGGCGACGCGATCCATGATCTTTTCGGCGAGCCACGGGGCGTAGGCGTAGGCGGTCATCTGTTGGCGGCACAGGAACGATCCGCGGTTGGCCCAGGCGCCGGGATTGCGAATGTCCGGCGGGGCGATGACG
>JAPULF010000334.1 GCA_027295245.1 Planctomycetota bacterium | reverse complement strand
TCTCGCCACGTGGTTCCCGGCGTATCAAGGCGAACTAGGCATTGTACTACCAAGTCATCGACCGGGCAAACGGCCACACGCCAATTTCGTGGGCGGGTTGGGTGGTCTCCAACGGGCCGGATTGAAGCCTCGCGGTGCGTGTTTGAGAAGCCCGTTCCGAGTCGAGACGGTATTGGATCGGACTCTTGTTGACGCTCCCTGACCGCGTCCTTGCCGGCGTGGCTCAGGTAGGACTTCGCTTCCTTGACCCCCACTCAGGGTTTTTCGTCTTTGGGAGGAGTCGGACGACGATCAGACTTGCCTGGCGGGCGTTTGCTCAGGCGGATTTCGGGAGGCGCTGTCGCGCCGCCCGAGAGTATCATGGATAGGGCCTGTTCCATCGTGAGATCCGTTTCGGTGACCTGCTCGATGGGTACTATTTCCATGTATCCGCTTGTGGGATTGGGCGTAGTGGGGACATAGACGGTCGCATAGCGTTGCCCGCTGTTTACGTCCACGATTTCGTTGGTCATGAAGGCGATCGCCCGCATGGCGGCGTCGGGGAAGTTGACCAAAACGACCCGTTTCTCCTCTTCGTCGGGGTTTCCTGCCCCGGACAGGGCCTGCACCATGCGCTTGATCGCGCCGTAGATGATGTCTACGAAGGGGATTCTCTCGACCAAGCTTTCCGCCAAGTCGATGATTCGCCGGCCCACGACATTCGTTCCGAGCGAACCGAGAAGGTAAAGCATCAGGATCGTCAGCCCGATCGCCACGGATATTTGCTTCCATCCGGCTTCGTCGGGATCGATTGGGGGCACGGACCCTTGCAGGCGGAAAGCGAAGAAGATCGCCTTCGAGACCCAATAGACAAGCCAAACCCCGACCGATAAGGCCGCCTGATAGATGTATCGAATCAAAATGGCAGTCACGGCAAGTGGAATGATCAGCAGGACGCCGGCGACAATTCGACCGCGAATCGACTTGGGAGCGACCGAGCCCTTGCGGCGCGGTTTGGGTGCGGCGGCGCCCGAGTCGGGTTTTGCGATTGAGTTTGTATCCGTTCCACGGGCCATCTGTATGTCCTAAAGGCGCTCTCGCAAGGACGTCGCGAGCACGCATATATAAGCCGTTTTCGGAAGAATGGATAGTGAGGTAATTTGAGCGGGTTTTGGCGGGACGCTGTCGGCTACATGGGGCCCTGCCCTGGTTGGCGAACACGAATCGCGGCGCCACGCAATGTGGGTACCGCCCATAGACATCGTCAGGACTGGGTCGGACCGGGCTGCGTCGCCGGTTGGGAAGTCGCAGGGGTGGACGACGGAATCGGGGCGTCCGGACTCCCCTGAATCAAGGCTTGTAACTGCTGCAGTGCCCCGGCCCGCTCGTCCGGTGGACAGCCCGGTTCGTAGCCCGCCCAGCCGGTTCCGAGCAGCCGTTTTGCGATTTCGATCAGTCGGGGCTCGGTTGGGTCCGCTGCGGCAGTGGTGGTAGGTCGCGCAGTCAGTCGTGCGTGGATTCTCGGCAATACATCGCGACCCATATCCATCAGTTTTTTCTCGGCGTCGGGATCCGTTGCAACCGAGCCGACGAGATTGTCGATTTCGGCGGTTCGCGCCGCTTTGGCCAGTTGGTCGGCCCGTTTGCGGCGGGCCGCCAATTCGGCGCCGAATGCCTGTCCAGCTCGAGCCGGCTGCAGGGCCGCGCCGATCAATTGCGAGCCGGCGGCATGATCGCCGGCGTCGAGCCGTCGATCGATCTCGACAAGTAGCAAGCTGCGGAGCCGCTCGCCTAGTTGGGTGGCCTCGCCGGCGTTCTCCGCCGAGTAGTCGTCGATTTGAGTCAGGGCCTTTTCGTCGCCGCCGCTCTTGAGAAACATCTCGACGGCCCGGCCCGCCAGTTCGCCGAATCGTTCGGACTTGCGGTCCGTCAAGAGCCGGGCGGCTTGGTCAAACCGCTTGGCAGCAGCGGCATACTCGCCGAGATCGACGCGCGCCTCTGCCATGCCTTCGATTGCATGGGTGCGGCTTTCGACCTCGAGTTCGGCGAATCGCGGCTCCGCGCCCTTCAGGATTCCCAGCCGCCGGCGCTGGTCCGTCGCGTTTCCGGGTGTTTCGAAGCCCGCCGCGATCGCAATCTGATCTTCCACGCTGAGCCGTTGCGCGATCGACTTGTAGCCCTCCCAGGCTCGTTCACGAACGGTCTGATCCGGTTCGGCCGGACTATCCAATCGCTCGGCCAATGCCTCCAGATCGACGTCGTCGCGGCCGCAAGTTGCCAAGCCTTCAACGGCGGCGAGCCGAACGCGCGACTCCGCGGCCGTCAGGAGGGGGCGGATGTCGTTGGCGACCGTGGGTTGACCCGATTTGGTGAGTGCCCGAATCGCGGCCTGCCGGATTCGCGGGCACCGGTCGGCGGCCAACTCGCCGCGGAAGATCTCCACGAACGCATTCGAACCGATGTGACCTAAGGCGACGAGGAACGCTTCGCGCGTTTCTTCATCCCCGATGGCCAGAGTCGAAAATCGGTCAACGAGGGCCTTGGACACGGGCGCCACGTCCTCCGATCGGTCTTTGGCCCGCGCGACCAGATTGCCAAGGC
>JAPULF010000333.1 GCA_027295245.1 Planctomycetota bacterium | reverse complement strand
TCGAAGCGTACCCCCGGGGGTTTCTGGTCGATTGCATCGAATCGTATCGGGACGCTTCCGTGCTGAACGCCCTGCTCGATGAATATCGACCGACATGGATATTTGCCGACCATCGCGTCGCGGGCGTCCTCGAACGCGCCGTTCAGTTGTACCGGGCCGGAGGCTGGGCCCTTGTATATGCCGATTCGCAATCGATCATACTCGTGCGCGAATGTCAACGCACCGCGAAGTACGTGGCAGCACGGCGCATCGACGCAGCCGATCTCAAACCGCATGACCTGTTGCAAGACCCGCGCGACCTGCGCGCCCGGCAACGAATCCACTTCGCAAGACTGCTGACCGCTCTGGGTGTAAACGCAGCGGCCCGAAGCCAGTTGACCCTCGCCGAGCAAGACGCCCGGGGCCATCCCGCTTTGCTCGCACTGATCGCGGAAAGACGCCGCGAAGTAGACGAAGAGTCGACTTCCTGATCGTTTCAGACAACCGAACGGCAATGTGGGTGAAATATAGACGTTTGGACGTTTGGAGGTTTAGGCCGCGGCCCCGCGGAAACGGAAGGATGCGGATGAGAGCGGCCGGGCTCTCGATCCCGGATAGTTCATGGAAATCCGGAATCTCGGTTGGCCTAGGCCGTAGCCATATGGCCGAATGCGGCCGCCCGCCGAGTGAGACCGGACGAGCCCGGCCGACGGATCGAACTCCGTTCGCGACTGATCCTGTCGCCGTAACACGCGACCTATAAGAAGTTTGCCCGGAATGGCGGCCCAATCAGTACGGTCAACCCTGATCGCGTGGCACGCGTATTGCTCGTTTAGGTCACAATGACCCGCTTTCGGAGTTCGCATATTGGGCGGCACGACGGGTCGCGGGAGAAGTTGAGTGGCTAGCCGACGGTGGCTGCCGACTGTCTGACTGCCGACTAGGAGTGGGCGGCATCCAGGATGGGTCGGCGTTCCAGGGGAAGGCGCTGGAGACACCCGGAATCATCAGGGGTCCAAATAGCGGCGCAACACCGTCGGCATGCTAACGGAACCGGTCGATGCTCAGAAGCGCATCGACCGGTCTGTTCGCTCGACTTGCCGGATGGACGATCGCGGGTTCGTCCATCGTTGCGGCACGGCTCTCGCCAGCATTTTGTTTGCCTTTTCCTCCCCGTCGCGGATCCGTGATACCAATCGCGGGCCGCGGCGGTGATAATTCATCTCCTTCGGCCTTTCTAAAAAACTCGATCTCAGGTGCCTGAGGGACCAATCTGCCGGGCGTTGTGCCGACTTGTATCCCGGAACCCGTCCCGTTATCATAGTATCCAACATCAAGTCCTCGCGTGTTTGAGAATCATGATGTCCCCATGATCTGGCTAATCCTACAAATCGGTGTCTTGGCCCAGGTCCCTTCGAACGCAAATATGTTCGGCGACCCGGGAAACAACATGGGTCATTCGCCCACGGAGGTCGGCGACGCAATCGGCGAGGTCGTCGTGCGCCGCACCGATTTCGACGCAGTCGGGGACGTAGGCGAGGAAGAGCACGTCAAGCCCGACGTCATCGGATACGCAATCGGAAACTGGCAGCCCACCAATCCCGCAACCGACCTCTATGCGGGGGCCTGGGATTCGGACGGCCTGTTCTTTCGATTCGACCTGACGTTCGTCGGTCTCGTAAACCCCCCAGGGAAACTCGGAATCGATCTCGATGAATGCTTCCCGAATTGCCCATACGATCCGTATAGATACGGCCCCAATCCAATCTTCGGAATCGTCGAATTCGACGTCGATGCCAGCGTCGAGACCGGTGGCGAGACCGACGTTCCCCAATCGCGTTATCTCGGCAACATCGCCCGGTTCGGAGGGAAGCCGGCCGAGGCGCGGTTCGCCGATCGAGTGGCACTGAGCAAAGACGATTTGGACGGATGGTTCTTGTCACCGCCCTACGTCGAGCGAAGCGGCGAGGAATACCACCTGGACTTTACCAGCGACCTGATCGACGAGTGCTTCGAAATCGGCGGTGACTGTGACGGCACCTTCGGTCCCGGCGACACCTGGGTGGTCCGGGGAAAACTGCTTCACAGGGCCCCGGCTTTCGCGCCCTTCAGCGACGCGGGAGAACAAGGAGAGGGCTATTACCAACCCGTCGTGGACGTGCTGTTCAAGCACGATCCGGAAACCAATTCGACGCGCGTCTCCCTTGTCTATCCTCTGACCAATGTCGGATCGGCACTGCAAAACGCACAGCCGGTCCAACCTCCCGACGATTTCTACACCAATCAGAATTCCATCCACGAAGGGCTGTTCGAATTGCGATGCAGTCTGGAATCAATTCCCCCGGGCGACGCGATTCGCTTGCGAGACGACTTTCCGATCGTCGCGCTGTGGGAATTTCAGGACGTCGACGACTACCTCGATTCGAGGCAATGGAACGTAAACGTCCTGGTCGGCATGGCCTACCTGACTCAGATCTGGCCCGGGGCGCCTCTGTTGGCGTGGACTGACACGATGCCGGATTCCAGTTTCGGGGACTTCACCGGCGACGGCGCCGTCAATGGTCGGGACTTCGATGAAATCACCGGCTTCATTGCCGAATACGAC
>JAPULF010000332.1 GCA_027295245.1 Planctomycetota bacterium | reverse complement strand
GAACGTATTCCTCCGCCGGGTCGGATACCGTGTCTTCTCCTCCACGGGCCATTGAAGCGACTTCCGCGGTGTGATCGATTCCGGGTCTCGATTCGCTCCCCGTCGGCGGATCGGCAACCGGCGCGGTCAGCGATACATAGGCCGCCAGTGAACCGACCAATCGGTCCAGGTGCGCCACGGCCTTCGGAATGCCGACCCCGGCCGTCTGCCTCAGCGCATTCATCTGGCCCTTGTAGAGTATGACTTCCTTCTCGAATCGCGCCATCCAACGGCGCACGTTTGCGAATTTCAGCTCGGACTCTTCGTGACGCATCTTCGCGATCTTGAGCGCCTTTTCCTCATCGACGGTCGAGTATCGTCCGCCCGTCGGAGTCTTGTACAACTTCTTGCGGTTGAGGGCGTGCTTGGCCTGCAAGACCAATTCGGCCCGCTTTCGAATCTGATCCTTCCAGTAGCCGAGCTGCTCGTTCTTCAGCCAGGAGGACGTCCGCTGCAATTCCGATTCCGCCTCCTGCAGGCCGACCTGCACGACTTCCGAGAACTTGCAAAGCGACCCGCGAAATTCCGCGAGCGCTTCGATTGAATCGACCTTGGCGGATTCTCTCATGCAGCCGCCCTATCGCTGTTGCAGGTAGTCCTCGATGTGACCCGCCTTCTTGACCAGAAAGGTCACATGCCGTTCCGACGATTCCAGGAACCGAGTCAGCGTCTTTATGGTCTGATCCAGCTCCTCGGAGAACTTTCGCTGTTCCTGGTCGCGCCAACTCTCCTCCAGCCCGCGCATGCGTCCGTGCAGCCCGGTCATCAGGCCTCGCAGTTCATTGCTGAAGCGACTGAGGTCTTGCGCAAATCGCCTCAACTCGGATGGATCAACGTCGGCCTTCGCCATTCCTTGAATCTCCACCGGTCGGCTGACAATCAGTCCACCGACACTGCCCGTCAAACCCGCGCCCCCCACCCTCGCCCGCAACTCGGCCGGCCCGAATCAGAATACGCTCTGGATCAAACCGCCGCCTTTTCATTGTAGGCGATTACAGGCTCCGATAAAGCAGTCACATGAAGATGCCCGGTTCCCGGTCGGTAAAGACACACAGCCTCGGACATCGTGATATGATAGAGGCTACGATCTTCGACAATCATCGGGCGCGCTTGCACGCGCCGGTATCGGACCAACGCCATGACACCCGAGCAGGCCGCACTGACACAGGCTGTTTCAACCGTCTTTCTGATCGTGATAATCGTGTTTCACATTCGCCGAACGGGGCATATGCTCCAAACATACCGGCAGCAAATCGGCACGGAAGGCAAGCTGCGCCGTGTCATCGCGTTCGAAGCGATCAAATCCGAACTGATGGAGATCATTCGATGCTGCCCCGAGCCCGGCAAGGACAAGCCGCCCGCGGTGCTGCCGACCACCGTATGGGACACGATGCGCGGCGAGCTGGCCTACCTGGGCAACACCATGAACACCGCCCTTTCGATCCTGTACGCCGAAGTCCGGCGGTGCAATACGGAATGCCTCAAGCACATCGCCGCCGCGCTTCCATCGGGTGAGGGCGAACACTATTTCACTTGGAACAAGGCGGCCCTGCGGGTCATCCGCCGCGCCAAAGAGACCTACAATAACCTGTTGGAAAACAAGGGCGGCGTGGTCACAAAGACCTGACCGAGCACCCTTCACCGACACCGAAGGGCACGCATCGCCCGCCTCGCCATCGATGTCCATGTCAAACCCCCGAGAATCCGTTCCCCGTCCCAACCGTTCGGCGCTCGGTCTTGCAATGATCGTGGCCGTGGCTTTCGCCGGTTGCTCGCCCGACCCGGCTGAACCCCGACCTGAACCGCGGATCATGCCCAACGTAATCCTGATCACGCTCGACACGCTTCGAGCCGACCACTTGGGTTGCTACGGCTACGACCGGCCGACCTCGCCGCGAATCGATGCATTCGCCGAAACCGCCACGCTCTATCGACGCGGATATGCGACTTCGCCGTGGACGGTTCCCACCCACGGATCCCTGTTCACGGGCAAGTTTCCCTACGAACACGGTGCCCACTCGTTCAAAGTCGATCGGCCCGTCATGAATGTCAATCGCCTGCCGTTGGAACACCTGACACTCGCGGAGGCTCTCAAGAGCGAGGGATACCAAACCGGGGCGTTCATCGCCAACAACGGATACCTGACCGCCGGTTCGCAATTCAATCAGGGCTTTGATACCTATCACGTCGAGCGGGTCTACGCCGACACGCTCAACGAACGCATCTTTGCGTGGCTCGATGCCCGGCGCGACAAGCGCTTCTTCATCTTCATCAACCACATCGACACGCATCGTCCCTACAACACGGCGCCGCGGCCCGGAATCACCGACCGACCGGTGGTCCGCGACCAAGGCCAATTACTCGATCGGCTGTACGCCGCCGTCATGCCGGGCACGGGCCCGATTCCGAGCGATCTGGTCGCGCGGGTGACCGATCAGTACGACACCGCGGTCGCCAACGTCGACGCCGCGATCGGCTCGTTGCTCGACAAACTGGAATCTATGGGAATCTACGACCGGACCCTGATCGTGTTGACGTCCGACCACGGCGAATACATCGGCGAGCATCACTTGGTCGAGCATTCGAAAGACGTCTACCAGGAGGTGTTGTGGGTGCCGCTGATTGTCAAAGGCGTCGGCCAGACGTCCGGCAAGGCGATCGAAGACATCACAT
>JAPULF010000331.1 GCA_027295245.1 Planctomycetota bacterium | reverse complement strand
GCGATACGCCCAAAAAAATCGCCGCGGTTGACTGTCTTGTTCCTACGCATGATCGGATGATCTCCTACCTAACCTCGTTACGGCTTACGGTCGTGAACTCCTGGCGAATCCATCTTCAATTCGAAGCGGTGACCCTCACATTCCAGGACCACCGATCGAGGTCTGACCGCCGTCAGCTGGAACCGAACGGCTTCGTTGTCCACGGCGGGGATCGAATCGCCGAGTTGGAATGCCCGGCCACTGATAACAGCCATGGGACGGCCTCGCATTACGGCCTCCAAGGTGAATCGGCCCACCAACGCGCGAAGTTGCGTCGCCCCCAAGGAGCCAGGTTCCTTTGAGATTTCGGCCGGTCGCTCCAGCAACTTGGCTTGATCTTGCGGCAACACGTCAAGCGAGGTGGGTTTGGGGAAGTACTGATCATTGATCAGGAACGGGTCTCGTATCGGGAATTCGGCCATCTGAACGTTCACAGGAGCGCGGCGACGGTTATCGGATACACCGTGCGAGGGCGCCTTGTCGGAGCTCCGATCGTCGCTGGCGGCATCGCTTTCATCCGCCACCGCCGTTCGAGGCAGATTCGACGTCACGATAATCCGCGACCACAACAACAGCCCAAGCAACACGGTCGCGCAAAGAGCGCCAAACCGCCGACGATCGGCTGTGAGCTGAATCCACAGACGTCTCAGGATCACAGGCACGGATTACCGGCCCTCCTGCGTACGCAACGGCTCGTAGACGGCCTCGAGCCGAACCGAGGCGGTCACGAGCGGAACCGCCTGGGCATCGTCGCGACTCGCCTCCATGTTCACCGACGAGACCCGAACAAGGTGTTCCTGGGATTCGGCAGCACGGAGCAACGCAAAAACAGCGTCAAAACGGGCCACCATATCCACCGTCAGCGGCAGGGCTTGGAAAGGAAAACCAGCCTCGTCCACCGTGTCCTTCGGCTGGCCCGCCGTGAACGTCTGGTCTCGGATCGTGACGCCGTCCACGGGAAGTGATAGGGCGCGCATGAGTCCGGCGATGTTTGGTGAGTCCGGAATGACTTTGAATTCGGATTCGATTCGTTGGGAGGACGCCTCAAACGCCGCCGTCAAGCGATCGATCTCCAAGGCCTGGCCGACGGCGCCTTCGGACTTCCAACGGAGCTCGGCCACACGCTCCTGGACAGCCCCGGTTTCCCGATAGGCCGGCCAGACAATCAACAGCCACCCGACCACGAAGAGCGCGAACAACCCGAGTGCCCCCAGCATTATGCGGTTGCTAGTCGGCATCGACGACCTCCCTGCCCTGAGGTTGCGGCGCTTCCACAACCCGATACGGAACATCCAGATCGATGAGAAAACTGATACGGAACTCTCTGGCCCCGCGTTCCCTGACGACCCGAGTTCGACTGAAGTCGAGGCTGACACGCTCAAACAGCGCGCGAGATTCCATCCGGGCAACGATCTCAGCGATATCGGCATCGGTGGCGGCGAAGCCTCTGAGCTCTCCGGTCAGAACGCGCGGCCGCGGTCCGGTTTCGTTACCTTCGCCCCGGCTTCGCGCCGAGCGACCGGTGCGCCGCACGCCAGCTGCGAGATCGATTCGGTCCAGCGTGACGTTGATCGGTAGATCGTTGACGACCGTCGCCAGGACTTGACTCATATCCAAAGGCAGGACCGTGCACTCGTATCGCGCTATAAACTGGCGCGCCTCTTGGAGCTGGGCCCGCAACGCGCCGGCCTGTTTCTCACCGGCGATCACCAGCGACGCCCCCTGCTCAGCCTCGTCAAGCTGCTCCCGAGCATGGCTCAGACGAAACCTCGCGTGAGTGGCGCTGACTGCAAGCAGCACCACGACCGCCATCGTGGCGGCGATGTACCAACCGGCCACGACGCTCGCCTGGCCCCGTGCGCGAATTTGATCCGGCAGCAAATCGATGGAGTGCTGGATCACGCCGCATCCTTCCTTCGCGCGGAGGCGGAACCTTTGCCGGCCCGCGCCCTGCCGGGCAAACCCCGTAGGCTCAGCCCGGCCGCCACCGCCCACGATCCCGCCGGCCCGGGATTGCGCAGGTGCTGCGAATGAATCTGCTCCACCAGCGCGCCCAAGGGCAAACCGTCGTCCTCGAACACGACTGGGATCTTGCAATGGTCGGCCAACGCCTCTTCGAGGTGCGGCTCACGCGCCTCACTTCCCGTGAGAATTATTCGCCCCGGCGGATGCCCGCGGAATGTCACGCCGTAGTAACGGATACACAACATGACCTCTTTCACGAAACCACCCAACGAAGGACGAATCGCTTCGTAGACGGCACGGTCGGTTCGCGGATCAGCGGAAGGTTCGACCTCAGCGTTGGCCGCCGCCGAGGCGAGCCGTGCCGAACGTAGCTCCTGCGCCGCCGCAATATCCATCTGTAGGTGTTCAGCGACCGACCGGTCGAACTGTTCGCCGCCGGTGGCGATCACCTTGCAAAAGGCAAGCTCGTCTCCGCGCAGGATCATGACTGTCGACCCGGAGGCCTGAACAGCCACCACGGCTCGAACGTGATCTGAATCGGCTTCGCGGCGACACCGTCGGCGAAACGCGCGAGCCATCGCGGTAAAGGAAGTCTCGACTGCGGTCGGTCGAAGTCCAGCGGCGAGTAACGGATCGATCCAACGGCGGATCGCCACATGTGAAGCCCCGATCAGGAGCACTTCTTCCCGGTCCTCGCTCCCGGGCACCGTTGCGCCGGTTCGTATGAAGTCGACCTCCATTGCGCTGCGGTCCAAGTCGAAGCGCTGGGACGCCTCCCAGGCGACGGCTTGGGCCAGCTCCTCATCGGGCATGCTCGGCAGCCGGGTCGACTGAAGACATACATCCTGCGGCGGGAGACTCACAACGCAGCGGCGCCCGGTGAATCGGCCTGATCCAAACGCTGCCCGCACCCGCTGCGCCAGTCCTGCGGGATCTGCTTCATCTGGGCCGCTGGGCGGAATATCCACCACGCCCGCCCCCACAACAAACAGCTGTCCCTTGTGCTCGCGCAGCTGCAGGATCTTGATTCTGTGAGCCTCGATGTCGATCCCTACTGAGCCGATCGA
>JAPULF010000330.1 GCA_027295245.1 Planctomycetota bacterium | reverse complement strand
CGACCCATGAAGAGTCGATATGCCTGACGCGCGTTTCCTTCATGGCCATGCTTGCTTGTATTCAGCGGTTGCCTATTGAACAGAGACGAGGCCACGCGGTACCACGACTCCCGCCACCTGCACGCGCCTCGCTCGGCATCCAGCATCACGCGGGCGAAGTGCGATCCCGACAGACGCCGTCAGGACTCACCGATTGTAGTAGAATCGAGCCGTGGTCCGAAACGGCTGCCAGTCAAGAAAAAACCCTCCGCCTCTCGCAGGCGTGTGTTGAAGATTCCGGCGGACCTTTGGATAAACACGAATCGTCCGATTTCTGGAAACGGCGTTGCTTCGCGACGGACGGCGCGTAGACTACGTCCGCCTGGTGGACGCATTCGTAACCCCGGATTGAGGCCTGAAGAGTGCATTCGATGACGCGTGGTGTCCGGCTGCGTGACGCGACCCACGATGACGTCTCGACTTTTTTCGAGCATCAACTGGATCCCGAGGCCCGGCGGATGGCCGCATTTACCTCCAAGGATCCGTCCGACCGGGATGCCTTCATGGCGCACTGGGCGAAGATTCTGGGCGACGACGGCGTCATCATGCGGACCATTCTCTTTGACGAGCAAGTGGTCGGGCACGTTGCCGAATTCGAGCGAGACGGCATACCCGAGGTCACCTATTGGATTGCGAAGGAATATTGGGGAAAGGGTATCGCCACCCAGGCGCTCTCGGCGTTGTTGCGCGACGTGAAGGTCCGCCCGCTGTATGCCCGCGTGGCCAAAGACAATGTCGGTTCCCTGCGGGTATCGGAGAAATGCGGATTCGCGAAGTCAGGCCAAGAACGGACATTTGCCAACGCCCGCGGCGAGGAGATCGACGAAGTGATCCTGAAGCTCGATTGATCGTTGCTGGATTTCCTCGTTTCGAACAGATGGAGGCCCGCACATGCTCGATGCATACAAGAACTCGGTTGCGAAACAATACGAGGCTGCCTTCTGCACGCTGAACAGGTGCATCGACCGATGTCCCGAAGACTCCTGGAACGCACCGGTCGCGAACTGGAAGTTCTGTCAGGTCGCCAATCACGTGTTGTTCTATTCGGATCTGTACCTCGGAGCCGACAAGAAGACGTTTCGCGATCAGCCCTTTCACCGCGCAAACCCACAGTTCTTCGGCGACTATGAGGAATTCGAGGACCACGTGCCCCAGGCGCTCTACGAGAAGACGCCCATCAAGTCCTACATGGAACACTGTCGAAGCAAGGCCACGGAGGTCATCGCGGCGGAGACCGCCGATTCGTTGAATTCCCGATGCGGATTCGATTGGCTGCCGATCCCGCGGGCCGAGTTGCACGTCTGCAACATTCGGCACATTCAGCATCATGCGGCGCAATTGATCCTGCGGTTGAGAATCGACGTCGACGAAGATTTTGGCTGGGTCAAGTCCGGCTGGGGCGACGGATGACGGGGCGTCGACAAGAACCAGGATCGGCACCCCGTCGAGACGCGTCATTCGGCTCGGCAAAACGAGGGCCGGCCGGGGCGCCACTTGTGGGAAATGCGGAGCACGCTCGGCGGAAACCTCTTCTGTAATGCACGGCGGTTGTCCATTCCAATCGGGGTCGATATGCTCGTGTTGCCATGAATGTGATTCTGGAAGAGCGGGGGATCTCGAAGACGCTCGAAGGCTTGGCCGACGAGATTGAGGAGGCGATACCCGACCGGTGCGCCGTGGGGGTGATCGGGATTCGGGCGCGGGGCGACGATTTGGCCCGGCGATTGATCGGACTGTTGGAAGCGCGTGGCGTGCGGGACATCGCTTCAGGGGTGCTCGACATCACGATGTACCGGGACGACCTGGCGGAGATCGGGCCGTCGGCGGTGGTGCGGACGACGGAGATCGCCTTTGACGTCGAGGGGCGCTTCATCATTCTTGTGGACGACGTGATTCATACCGGGCGGTCGATCCGGGCGGCGCTGGCGGCGATCATCGACCTGGGGCGACCCAAGTCGATTCGGTTGTGCGTGCTGGTGGATCGGGGCGGGCGGGAGTTGCCGATCCAGCCGGACTTTGCCGGAATACGATGCGATCATGGGGAAGGACACGTGAACGTGCGGCTCGAGGAATCGGACGGCGTCGATCGAGTGGAGGCTGGGACATGAACGTGGGCGGTTCCACGGCGGGCGCGGCCCGGCGGTCTGTCGAGTCGGCCACGGGGGCCAAGGCCGAGTCGATGGTGTGGCCGCACAAACATCTGCTCGGTCTCGAAGAGCTTTCCGCGGAGGAGATCACCTTCATCCTGGACACGGCCGAGGCGTTCGAGGGCGTTTCGACACGAAGTGTGAAGAAGGTGCCGGTGCTGCGGGGGCGGGTGGTGGTGAATCTGTTCTTCGAGGACTCGACGCGGACGCGGACGAGTTTCACTCTGGCGGCCCAGCGGCTCAGCGCGGACATCGTGGACTTCACGGCGAAGACCAGCTCGATCAGCAAGGGGGAGTCGCTGAAGGACACGGCCCGGAACATCGAGGCGATGGGCGTGGACCTGATCGTTTGCCGCCATTGGGCGGCGGGTGCGCCGCATCTGGTGGCGCGGAACGTGAACTGCTGCGTGATCAACGCGGGTGACGGTCGGCACGAGCACCCGACCCAGGGCCTGCTGGACATCTACACGATTCGCCAGGTCAAGGGGCGATTGGCGGGCTTGAAGGTGGCGATCGTCGGGGACGTGGGGAATTCGCGGGTGGCGCGGTCGAACCTGTTCGGTCTCATCAAGCTCGGCGCGGAGTTGACGTTCGTGGGGCCGACGACGCTGGTGCCGCGGGCGTTTGAGGCGTTGGGGGCGCGGATCTGCCACGACTTCGATTCGGTCATCGGCGAGTTCGACGTGATCAACATGCTGCGGGTGCAGCAGGAGCGCATCGCGTCGAACGTGTTTCCGAGCCTGCGCGAATACTCGCGTCTGTTTGGGTTGACGTCCGAACGGATGGCGCGGGTCAAGCCGGACGTGTTGGTGATGCACCCGGGCCCGATCAATCGGGGGATCGAGATGTCGGCGGAGGCGGCCGACGGCCATCAGAGCGCGATCCTCCGGCAAGTGACGAACGGCCTGGCCGTACGGATGGCGGTGATGTTCTTGTGCAAGCAGGCGGCGGAGGCGTCGTAGCACTCGGGGCTTGTGCCGTTTCGAGAGCGATCCGGACTTCTATTCGCAGGTCCGCGGGGGGCCCTCGGAAACGGAAGCGTCCGACCCCGTCAAATCCGCTGGAGGTCTCCGGCCTCGATGGTGTATTCGTGCTGTACGTTGCCGGTATTCCGCGTCGCCGCCGGTTCGAAGAGCATGACGTGGGCCGCCTCGTCGGCCGCCGGTTTGTGCTCGACGCCTCGCGGCACGATGAAAAACTCGCCTTCTTCGAGCGTCACGGTTCGATCGCGCAGTTCGATGCGGATCCGCCCTCGCAGCACAAGAAAAAGCTCGTCCTCGTCGGCGTGCCGGTGCCAGACGTACTCGCCCTTGAACTTGACCACCTTGACGTACTGCCCGTTCAACTCGCCCACCACCTTGGGCACCCAGTGCTCGGAGAACGAGGCCAGTTTTTCCGCGAGGTTTACCTTTTGGTTCATGGTCGGGTCCTCGTCGTGTCAGGTCGACAAAACATCATCAACCGTCGACACCGCAATGGATTGCTTCCAGCCCGCATCACCTCGCCTTGGAGAATGACACTTCGTTCATAAGCGCCTTCGATCATATATCAAGTATTGGACCTTCCGTCTCCTATTCGGCGCGGTACTTGATGACCTGCACGCGTTCGAGGGTGACGAGTCCCTCGGTGACCATTTCGTCGATGTGGGGCATGAGTTCGTCGATCTTTTCCTTGCTGTCGACGATCTCGATTACGATCGGCAGGTCCTCGGAGAGGCGGAGTATC
>JAPULF010000033.1 GCA_027295245.1 Planctomycetota bacterium | reverse complement strand
CTGCCGATAGCATCATCGCCCTTCCCTGGAGGCGGCAAAGCGCGTTGTGTTGCGATTGAGCCTAGACGAATTCGGCGCCGAGGTCGACCGAGCCTTGGCGGGCGTGCCGGCATCGTTCAAACCGTATCTCGAGAATGTCGTCATCGAAACGCAATGGAAACCGAGCCGCCGGCTGCTTCAAGAGTCGCACCTCGGCCGTGATCGACTCCTGCTGGGAATCTATATTGGACATCCGCTGACGCGACGCAACGTCGACGCGACGCCGCAGATGCCCGACCGGATCATCCTGTTTCAACGCAACCTCGAGCAGGCTTGCCGGTCCCACGCGGAATTGCGGGCCGAGATTCGCAAGACGGTGTATCACGAGATCGGACACCATTTCGGCCTGAGCGAAAACGACCTGGACGAGCTGGGCTACGGTTGATCCTCCGGCCGCGGGAGGTCCGTCCCGCCCCGCCGACCAAGGGCCGGGAGTTCATATTTCGGGGAGGGGCGTGCCAATGACGACGCGAGCGAGTACATTACCGGGAAAATGACGGGACGAAGTCGTCGAGACCGGCAAGGCGGCCCGTTAACTGCAATCGGAAGAACGGGCGCTATGCGAATCCTCAGCGGCGTACAGTCATCGGGCAAGCTCCACCTGGGAAACTACTTTGGTGCGATGAAACAGCATATCGACGCTCAAGAAGAGCACGAATGTTTCATTTTCATCGCCAACTTTCACGCCCTCACGACCGTACAGGACGCCAAACGCCTGGCGGCGCTCACTCATGATGTTGCCCTAGACTATCTCGCCCTCGGATTGGATCCGAATAAGGCCTGCCTCTTTCGACAGAGCGACGTCCCGGAGGTCACGGAGCTGGCATGGATTCTGTCCACCGTGACCGGCAAGGGCCTCCTCGAACGGTCCGTCAGCTACAAGGACAAGATTTCCAAGGGCCTGACACCGTCCATGGGCCTGTTTACCTATCCGATTCTCCAGGCGGCCGACATTCTCATCTATCGCAGCGATGCCGTGCCGGTGGGAAAGGACCAGGAACAGCACATCGAAATGACCGCCGACATGGCGGGATACTTCAACAACACATACAACTGCGAAGTCTTCGTCATTCCCAAGGCCAAGCTCAACGACGCCGCGGTGGTTCCGGGGACCGACGGAGAGAAAATGAGCAAGAGTTACGGCAACACAATCGATCTATTCGGCGACCCGACGGCTGCCAAGAAGCGCATCATGTCCGTCAAGACTGACAGCACCCCCGTAGACGAGCCTAAAGACCCCGAGAAATGCAGCGTTTTCGCGTTGCTGCGACTGTTTGCCGACGCCGACGAAACGAACGATTGGGCCGATCGATACCGAAAGGGAGGCATGGGCTACGGCGAAGCCAAGAAACGGCTGGTAGAACTTTTTGAGACCACGATTGAACCCGCGAGAGAACGTCGCGCCAAGTTGGCCGACCAGCCGGATCGCGTCGAAGCGGCGCTCGCTGCAGGCGGCCGGCGAGCCCGCGAACTTGCCCAATTGGTCATGCGCGACGTTCGCCAGGCGTGTGGAATCGTGGTCGCGCGGACCGGACTGCCGGGAGGGTGATGGCGATGGCCGACTATCAGGTTCGAACCGACGTGTATAACGGTCCGCTTGATCTTCTTCTCTTCCTGATCAAGCGCGAGGAAATCGACATATGCGACATACCGGTTGCCCACGTCACGAAACAATACGTCGATTACATCGGATTGCTTCGGGTCATCGATCCGAATGTCGCCGGGGATTTTCTGGTGATGGCCGCGACCCTCATGGAGATCAAGTCCAGGATGCTGTTGCCGCGACAACCGTCGCTGGACGGCGAAGCCGAGGACCTCGCCGATCCTCGTTTGGAACTCGTCCGACAGCTTCTTGAATATAAATCCTTCAAGGACGCCTCTTTCGCCTTGGGGGCCGCGGCCGAGGTCCAGGCCGCCCGCTGGCCGCGCAGTCCGGCGAAAGTAAAGCCTGCGCCGCCCGGTGAGGTCGACCTCGACGATGCCCAGATTTGGGATCTCGTCGCGGCCTTCAACACGCTGATGACTTCCATCGGAGTCGGCCCTGCGACGCACGACGTGGTCTTCGACGACACACCCATCGCCCTGCACGCGACGGATATCGTCGATCGCCTGCAGGCCGAGGGCGGACAGCTCTCGTTCGAAGCCATCTTCCAAGGCCGAACCAAACCCGAAATGATCGGCCTTTTTCTGGCCCTGCTCGAATTAATGCGTCAGCAGCGTATCAGAATCACGCAATCGACTATGTTCGGAGAAATCAGCATTCGTCTCATCTCGGCCGTCCCGATTGAGATCGGCGAGGAATGGGAGTCCAGCTTTCTATCGGTCGTCTTGGGCGAAGACGAAGCGAGCCGGCAACAAGAGTCGGAAGAATCGCCGGCTCCCGACGAGGGCGAATCAAACTCCGTGTCTGAAGCGAATTCAGACGCTATGATAGACGCATCGCCGAGCCCGCCGGCGACAGGGCCCACCGGACGCCACGATTCCGAACCGCC
>JAPULF010000329.1 GCA_027295245.1 Planctomycetota bacterium | reverse complement strand
GACGGGGATACTTCAACATTTGTCTGCGACACGGTGGGACTGCACGGGTTCGGATTGCCTGACGTCGAGATCGTCACGGAAGACGAGCCCGACGAAGGGGTGTCGGCCGCGCTGGCTGAGCTTTCGGGTCGGTTCTTTGTCGCTGGGTGCGACGTGGCGGAGGGTGGGCGGGTCGCGATTTCGGATGGGTCGACTTGGCTGGCGTCCCGGGGGAAGGCTCGTTTTGCACCGAGTCGAGCGGTTATCGAACTGCGACGGGTCGACGGCAGCGAAGACAGTGCAATGGAAAGCGACGAGGGTACGACACAAGTGAACAAGAGTGAATGACGCCGGATCGGCGAGCCGGGCATCAAGAGTGCGAGGCTATTGTTCTATGCTAGAGATGATACTCCGCAGGATGACGGAAAAACCAATGGTGACGGCGGAAAAAAGAAGAAAAAGACGAAAAAGAAGACGGGTAAAAAGCGGAAGGAATAATCTCGAAAGAAGGCCGCAGGCAGGCGGGCAGTGTTGACAGAACCGATGCACTCAGGCATTCCCGGCGACGGACGCCTCATCCGGTAGAAAATCAGACATGATCCGATTGGCGAGAAGCATACCGCGGCGCGTGAGGCGGAGCGTGTCGGGGGTGGCGTGCATCAGGCCCGCGGAGCAGTAGCGGCGGATCTGACCGGTGAAAATGACCGCGGCGTCGAATCCCGTAAGGCGGTGAAAAAGATCGAACTTGATGCCCTCGGTCAGCCGGAGCATTTGGACGGCGGTCTCACAGGCGCGGTCGAACGGAGCGAGTTTTTCTTTTTCGACCACGATCGATTCGGGATCGGCTTGCATACCCTCAATGTACTTGCGGATATCGGGAACGTTCTTTTGGCGAATGCCTTCCAGATATGAAACGGCCGAGGGGCCGATGCCGAGGTATTCGCGGTTCTGCCAGTAGATCAGGTTGGCCCGGCAGCGACGGCCGGGCAAGGCGAAGTTGCTGACTTCGTAGTGCTCGAAGCCGGCCGCGGTGAGTTCATCGATCGTCAACTCGAACATATCGGCCTCGAGATCCTCGTCGCATGCGACGATGCGACCGTGGCGTCGCAACTGGGTGAGCTGGGTGCCGGGTTCGTACATGAGGGCGTAACAGGAAAGGTGCTCGATGCCGAGGTCGACGGCCCGGCGAAGCGAGTCACGCCATCGCCCCATGGTTTGGCCTGGGACGGAATAGATGAGATCGAGATTGACGTTATCGAATCCGGCGGCGCGGGCATGGGTCACGGATTCGACGATGTGCCGGGGATCGTGGAGACGCTGCAGAACGGCTAGGTCTTCGGCGTAGAAGGACTGTGCCCCGAACGAGATGCGGTTGACCCCGCGGCTCCTCAGGAGATCGAGTTTTAGCTCGTCGGCGGACGAGGGGTTGGCCTCGACCGTGAATTCCGCGACCGGCCCGGTGCGGCCTACCACCGAATCGAGGACCACGCCCAGGGCAACGAGCGGCAAGACGGTCGGCGTACCTCCGCCGATAAATACGGACTCGACGTGCCTGCAGGGGTCGCGCCCGGCCATTTCAGCGTTCAGGGCATGTACGAGTTGATCCACGAGGCCGGGAATCGAGGGAAGCGAGTAGAAATCGCAGTAGCCGCATTTGGTGGTGCAAAACGGCATGTGTAGGTACCAGCCGATTGCCGGTAAACTCGCGTCTCTCGGCGGTCGTGCAAACGCTTTGTTTTGATACTTGATCCGGTCCAAGGGAAAACCTTAAAATACGACCTTGAGGCCTGCTACTACTCGATCCTTGAGCCGGCCCCGCAATTTCGCTAGATTTGCGGGCAATCGGTCGATCGGATCGGCGGGTGGAACTCGGACGCACCTCCGTGCCGTCCCACCATGAGAACTGATATGCTGATTCTTGTCACGTTCAAGAAAGATGGCAGCCGCAAAGAGATTCCCCTCGACCCCGGCGAGTATACGATGGGCCGCAATCCCCATGCCGATCTTCGAATTCCGTTGAACCAGATTTCGCGTACCCATTGCAAGCTCAATATCGACGGCAATCGTATCACCCTGCAAGACCTTAACAGTAGTAACGGAACATTCGTCAATCATGAGCGAATCACCCAGACGACGCTCAGCGCAGGGGACGAAATCAAGGTGGGGCCGGTCACCTTCGTCGTTCAAATCGACGGAGAACCGAAGGAGATCGAGTGTGCGCCGGCGAAGTTTTCAAGCCTCCCAACCGAAATCGACTCCCCCGACGCGGACACGGAGGTGGAAGATGTCAGCGATCTCGACATCAACGACCTCAGCGACCTGGATCTTTCGAACGTGGACGATATCGAGGACCTCGACGATGCCGCCCTGGAGTTTCTGAACGAGGACGGGTCCGATGATGACTTGAATTCGGGCGCTTGAATCCCAGGCATTTCTGAGCTACGCGTCGGTTCCACCAAGCGATCTTGCAGGTTTGTGCGAAACAGCTCCGTTTGCAAGACCGCAAGGAGCGAAGCTGACAGCCCCGTATTTGCGTACGACCGTTTCTCGAACTCGGCCTGTCGGTCGTCCGTTCTCGTCTCAGTTGTGCCACGAATCGGAAACGGGGCTACAATGTTCTTGATTACCTTTGGGGCGTAGTACTTCGGAGCAAGCCTTTGATGCCGTCGGGAGATCATGAACACCTGGCTCATGCGAGCCTCCTGATCATCGAGATCGGGAACTCCCATATCAGCGTGGCAACGGATATCGATTCAGACATCCGTAGCAACATGCGATTCGGGCACGATCAACTTGACGAGGCGTTGGAAACGGCGGTCGAGTCATGGGAGGCGCTGCCGGAAGATCGCGTGAGGTCGATCGCCGCGGGCTCCGTCGTGGCATCGGTCCTGGACGCGGTTCAGAGTCGATTACAGAAGCGGGTGAACGAGCCGATTCGCGCGGTGGGAAAGGAACTTCAACAAACGCTCTCCCACGCCCGGGAATCGCCGGAGGCCGTGGGAATCGATCGCGTGTGCGCCGCCGCGGCGGCGTACGGCGAAGTCGGGCGGGCATGCGCAGTAGCGGGGTTCGGCACGGCCATCACCGTGGACTGCGTCAATGACGAAGGGGTCTTTATGGGAGGCGCAATCCTGCCGGGCCTGAGCCTGCAGGCCCGATCGCTCAGCGAATGGACCGACGCCCTCCCGCCGGTGTCAGTCGAGGCGACCGATGCGATTTTCGGGGCGACCACCGAACAGGCCATCCGCAACGGGATCTTGTTCGGGGCGATCGGGGCGGTTCGGGAGATCACCGAGCGTTTTGCGACTGAACTGAAGACCTGGCCGCAACTTGTGGCAACGGGCGGCAATGCCGAATTGATCTGCTCGAACTGCGATTTTATCGATTCAATTATTCCCGACCTGTGCGTTCGGGGCATCGCCCTGGCCCATCGCCGGCACTTTGAGCCGATCGACATCGAATGACGGGTTGCGGGCCGACGCGTGCAGCCGTTCTCACGCCACAGGCGCCGGGGGCAATCGCCGTGATCGCGGTCAGCGGCCCGCGGACCGACACGATTCTATCCCGCGTACTACGCCATCGAACCGACGACCGCCCGCCGAAAATCGCGGCACGCCGCCCGGTGCTTTGCCGCATTGTCGACGAAGACGCAGTCGTCGACGACGCGATCGTTACGCGGATTCGAAGGGATGGAATTGTTTCGGTGGAATTGAGCACGCACGGAGGCGTTCGCATCGTGCAGCGGACGCTTCAGTTGCTCGAACGACATGGCGCCGAGATCACGCAGGCGGAACTTTTTGAATCGGCCTGGCGCGCGGATCACCCGGTCCGGCGTGAAATCGATCTCGCCTTGATCGGTGCAACATCACGCCGTCTCGCCGGATGGCTACTGACTCAACGCAGAATCCTCCCGCCGTTTTTGGATCGCCGTTCGTCCTGGTCTCGGGAAGAAGCAGACGCGTTTCGCGCCCGGAGCGAGGTCGCCATCCGAATGATCGAGGGACTGCACGTAGCGATCATCGGTCCGCCGAACGCGGGAAAGAGCACGCTGGCCAACCGGCTGATCGGAAGGGATCGCGTCATTGCCTCTGAAACGCCCGGCACGACGCGGGATTGGGTTTCGGAAACCGCTTTCATCCACGGCTGGCCCGTCACGCTAACCGACACGGCCGGCATTCGCGAAACGGACTGCCCGATTGAATCCGAGGCCATTCGACGCGGGAGCGTACTGGCGGCCGGTGCGGATGTGGTGCTCGTTGTACTTGATGCAGAGGCACCAAGCGCCGAATCAGTTGATTTCGTCGCCAGCATCGAGGCCCGATGGTCCCGGGATCAACCACGGGTTCTTGCGACCAATAAGATAGACCTGATCGGCGCGAATCCGAGAACGCGGAGCGAGCAAGCCATCACGGCCCTTTCAGCGATTAAGATTTCGGCGCTGACGGGAGCAGGAATCGACCGGCTCGAATCGGAAATCGCGGCCGTTCTGGGAATCGGCATGTTGAAAGACGACCTCCCGACCGCATGCTCCCGAGATCAACTGAATTCAACATGATGACGCGGCCGATCGCGCCGTCGGTTCAGCATTTCTTGATCACAACGGCAGTGAGGTCGTCCGACTGCGCGGTCCCACCTGCGAATTCGACAACATCTTCGTACATCCGGTTGATGATCTCCACGCTGGGGCGGGTCCGGTGGGTGCGGATGATCTCCGCCAGACGTTCGGTGCCGAATTGCTCGCCGGCCGCGTTCGCCCACTCGAAAAACCCGTCGGTGACCAGCACGAACATGTCGCCCGGTCGCATGATCCAGTGATCGGGCTTGCCGAAGGGACAATCGGCGATCACTCCAAGAGGCGGGCCATTGGCGGCCAATTCGGTGACCGTGTTTGTTTCGAAATCGTACTTGAGCAGCGGGCCTTGACCCGCGCTGAGGTAGGTAAGGGTGTCGTCGGCCGGCGACAGGATTCCGAGAAACGCGGTTACGAAACGATCACCGGGCAGATCGGCCTCCAGCAGGTTGTTCACTTGCGGAACGACCGTCCCCAGATCCTGCGATGCGGTGATCGAGGCGTGGAACAAGGCCCGGCATTCCGCGATGACGAGTGCGGGGCCGATGCCGTGGCCGGTTGCGTCGGCGAGCATGATCGCCAGGTTGCCGCCCTCGAGCGGCATGTAGTCGAAGCAGTCTCCGCCGGTTTCGTCGGCGGGCCTGTTCCAGCCCGCGATGTCGAACCCGGCGACCTTGGCGGCCTCTTTCGGAAGAAGGCCCTGCTGTATCTCCCGCGCCAGGTTCAGGTCGCGCTGGATCCGTTGCTTCTCGGCGTATTGCTCGAGGAGTTCCTGGCGCTGAACTGCAACGCCGACTTGGGCCCCGAAGGTCTTGACCAATCCCTCGTCCCATGGATCGAATGCCCCGTCCGACTTGTTGAGAACCTGGAGCACGCCCACGGTCGAGTTATCGAAGCCGAGGAGCGGAAAGGACAAGATGTTGCGGGTACGGTAGCCAGTCTTGCGATCGATTTCCGGATTGAATCGATCGTCGGCGTAAGCATCCGGGACGTTGATAACCTGGCCGGTTCGAACGACCTCGCCCGCGATACCCAGGGAAGCGCTGAATCGGATTTCGTCCACGCCGGTGGCCAACCGGCTGTAAAGCTCGTCTTTGTCGCGGTCGTACAGAAAGACCGTCGCCCGCTCGCAATCCAGAACGTGCCGGGCGGCGCGCTCGACCTTTTCGAGCAGCGGACGCAACTCGGTCGTGCCGGCCAGATCGCGCGAGACCTCCAGCACGGCCTGAAGATCGGAGATGTGCTTTTCGTGGCCTCGATTCTCGGACACAACGGGCTCCCTGGCGAACGGTGTCGAAGACCGAATTCAGCATCATACGTGGAATTCCGCCCGCCGCCATTGTCACCGACGTCGTCAGTGCGGGGGGGGCGATAATCAGGCCGTGCCCATGGTCAGAAAAATCGGGGCCCAGATGTTCCGCTTGATCTGTTGGACTTCGCGAAAGCCGGCCTCCTCGAAGTAGCGACGCATGGTGGACCCCGAGACGTGATGAACCGGGGCGCCGGGCTTGCTTTCGGCCTTGGTGATGAACACGTCGAACAGCACCCAGCCGATCACGTTGTCGCGAAAGCCGTCGATGATCATGAGACGCCCGCCGGGCCTCAAGACGCGCCTCATTTCACGAACGGCGGCGGCCTGATGGGGATAGTGGTGGAACGAGTTGCTGCACGTGACGACCCCGAACGAAGCGTCGGGAAAGGGCAGGTGTTCGGCGTCCCCATTCACGAACCGCGGGGACTGCCCTTGAATCCTTGCGGCCTTCTGCTGGGCCACCGTACACATCGCCGCGGAATAGTCCAGGCCGACAATTCGGCCCGAAGGCAGGGGACTCCCCGCCACCCACGCGACCCAGGTTCCGGTTCCCGAGCCGATATCCAGCAAGTCGAAAGGATCTGCAATATCGCGGCGCCATTTGTAGAGAGCTTCCATGAACAGCCGGTAGGACGGCAGGAAGAGCAGGTGTTGCACGATCGATCGATCGTACGTGTGGGCCCATGAATCGAATTGGCGCCGGGCCTGTTTCTTGACGACGTGGTGAACGCTCTTTTGGTCTACTTCCGTTGACATACGCCCTACATCGTGCCGGCCCGCCGAGACGGACGAGTGTTCCTGATTGTTCAGACGATTCGCCTTCCGTCGTGTCCCGCTGCCGGCACGGCATCCAGCCGGTGTCCGATCGCTCGGGCCCGGGCGGCAAATGCGGCGCGGTCACCGGACCTTTTAGGACGGTATCGGGCCGATAATGTGACGATCGCGAGCTTCGTTCCCCGGTCTAAAGTTCTCCAGAATTGCGAGTCGATACGAGACTGCGATTGTCGAGTCGTCGCCGCGCTTCGACCCACGTTTCCGTTTTTGTCCTCGCCTTCCCCCGGTGGAGCATCACACATGTCGAAACGCGAGTTGATGGATCGAATCATACAGATCAACCGTTCTGCCCGCCGTGCATTCCTGCAGCAGTTCTCCGAAATCGAACTCGACGACTATCTCCGGCAGCTCGAGTCCATCGGCCGCAAGGCCCAATCTTGCGGAACTGCGCAGGGCGACTGACTCTCAGTTTGAACAAGTTGATCGAACCCTCTCAGCGCCGTTGTTCCAGCCATGCCTTGGCCCGCCGAACGATTTCGGATTCGGGCCGGTCCGCGTAGGCTTCGACGATGGTCTGATAAACGCGCGCCGCGGCCTCTTGATCGCCCTGGCGAACCAAGGCATCGGCCACCCACCAACGCGCGGTCATTTGTTCGATCGAACCATCCTCCGAAACCCGCTCGGCTTGGCGATAGTAGCTTCGTGCCGCACCATCGTCGTACCGGTATTCGGCAACCAGCCGACCCGCCAGAACGGCCGCAGCCCATCGCTTACGCGCGGAGACCTGCTCCGACTGGGCGGCCACGGCCAGATGGCGCTCACAGACATCGACCAGTGTTCGATCCACCACGGCGCCGTTGGCATAGACGCCGTAGTACAGTCCGATCCCTGAAACGAACGATGCATCCGGACCCTCGGGCGGCGACGCGGATTCCAGCGGTTTGACGTCGAGCGTGGGCGCAAACGCGCCGGCCCCACGGAACGATTCCTCCTCCTCGAAGATCAGGTACGATTCATCCTGAGCGCCCAGCCGACCCGTCGGGACGTAAAGCGATTCGAGCACGCCTGCGCAAGCACGGGCCGAAACGAGAGTCAGCGACACGCTTTGATCGCCGCGCCCCGTTTGTCCCGCGGCACTTCCGCTGAGAAGATACAACTGTTGGAAAGGGGACTTCCGCGCGTATTTCTCGGGATCGTACGAAGGCGGCGGCGTTGTATCGGGATCGGTTGGCCTGCTGGTCGGCCGGGCAAGCGGTTTCCGTCGGGGACGAACGACCCGGGATTTGTCTTTCCACCATCCGGCGTCCCAATGATGCCAATCAACGTCCTCGCAGCCGCCGGCTGACAGTCCGATCAGGACGGTCCCCAGCCAAACGGTCATACGCCCGGAAATGCTGTTGGGGTGCCTCATCGAGGATTCCTTGCCAAACACGACCCGTGAGGCCAGGCGCCTTATCGCCCCCCACAATCGTGATTGTGGATGCGACGGCCCCTGTGTCAACTCACACCCGGTCAAATTGGAGAGACTGTACTATATGTACGGCCTGGAAGGGTTGTTATTGCGTTTGTTGATGAGGTGTCGGACCGGCGTCAAAGATTCAGAAATACGGCCA
>JAPULF010000328.1 GCA_027295245.1 Planctomycetota bacterium | reverse complement strand
ACGTGGCCTCTAGTGCCGCCTCGTCTCGGTCGGTGCGGGCCGCTTGTTGCAGCAGTGCGTCCTCGCTGAATAAACCCTGTCAATCAGCCGCAATTCTTTCCGCCGCAGCGAAATCGGGTGTTCGTCGGTTGCCTCGGCATGGGTGGTGTCCAGCCGGTTATTGTGCATGGGCCTGTCCTTCGTGCAGCAATACCCCCAGCCCCCTTTGGCATTCTAGTCGCGGGTCCGTTCAACCGCGGGGTTTCGGCCAAGATAGTAACCGGGGGCAAGGCCGCCTCAAGCGGCCGCAGCCCCCGGTAGACCGGGTTGACGAACGAGGAAGTTCTTCCGGGTACCTCCCCACAAACCGTCTCTAGACTAGCAGCCGTTTCCCAATTCCATGTAGGTGCGGCCCGCGGCTGCACCGATGGTCCGAATCATCGCCCGAAGTGACTCGATCTCGAGCGCCGGATCGGCGGATTCAGGTTTGGAATGCGCGGCGAGCACGACCTTCTGGTTTGATGCTTTGTCGCCGCCATGATCCGACTTGAACTTGGCAACCGCAGCAACGATCCGCTCGCGTGCGACTTCGGCACTCTTGGGTTGATTGAAGTTGATTCCACCGATCTGGTGTCGCTTGGAGATGCGGGCGTTCGCGGCATCAGCATAGGGAAACGGAGACGACAACGGAATGTCGACCACGCGAACCTCTTGCAGAGCCGCGGCTTTCTCGCGCAACAAGCGTGCCACAATGCCCTCCGCGGCGATCGCGGTGGCGGCGGTCTCGCGTTCGACGTGGTAGGCGATCTTGCCTCCTGAGTGTTCGATGAAGAGTTCCGCGAGTTCTTCTATCCCGGTGACATAGGATCCGACGCGGTACTCCACGGTCGGCAACGCCCCGAGGATCGCGTCGATGTTACGAACAATCTCGGGCCTCAAAGGGACCTTGGGAGGCACAGGACCGACCATGACCAACTGGGACTCAACGACCGGCATGGGCTCGGGAAACGTGAACCCCTTGGCGCGGGCCTGGGTTCGCAGGCTCTTCATCATCGCACCGCTCAGGCTGAGCTTGCCGGATTGACGGTTTGCTTCCTGAATGAACGCAGTGCGTTGATCATTCACGCTCACAATTTGCTTGTGAATGGCCGCTCGAATCGTATGCATGGCCCGAACGTGCTTACCACGCTGTTCATGGCTCATGGAACGCATGACCTCGGGTAGATCCGTCACCTTGATCTTGGCCAGGTCGAATCCTTCTTTTTGAGAGGCATCGACAAGATCCCACTCGGCATTGTTGTAGAGCCCGCATCCCTTGGCTGCGACGCGACTGCTGCATGACTGGGCTCCAAGCTTGCCGGCGTTGGCATCTTGTGCAACCTGGTTGGCGATGCCGTCGGTGCCTTTCGGTCCGAACGGGATGTAGGTGGCGTTGAGTTCGTGATTGAGCAGGTTCAATTCAGCGTCGTACCGTGTCGCCATCTGCTTCGCGCCTTCGGCAACGTCGATCGAATGAAAATCGCCGCCGCCATGGGTCGCCACTTCTTCCCAGCCTTCGTTAACACCCTGTTGCCGCTCACCCGCGTAGATCGTGTTGATGATGATCTCGCGGCGCTTGGCATCGGCGCCCACGTTGCGAAAATTACGCTTGTCAGCGCCCTGGTGGGCCGACTCGTTCCCGGCGACGAAGACCAGTTTCAAGGCATCGGGGCGTTCGGACCATTTCATCGAATCAACCGCGTCGCTGAGCACCCATCCAACGAATTCATCGCCTCCGACCGTCTTGAGCGCCATCATCTTCGCGTAAACCGAATCGAGATCGTCCGTCAGGCCGATCTGGTGAACCACCCAGCCCTGCTCGGCAGACGAAGTCTCCGGCGTACCGAAGGTCAAAAGACCGACGCGCAGACTGGGCATCGGCGTGGCCTTTGAGAGTTCGAACACAATGTCCCAGATCCGACCGCGAGCCGAGTCGATCAGCAATTCCATGCTTCCCGACGTGTCGAGGCAGATGACGAGGTCGATCGGTTGTGCCGTCGCCTCGGCACGAACCTGCCCCGAACACAGAATCACAGTAAGAAACGCCGAAAATAGCCGGATCTTCATCGATTTGGTCTCCCATATCATGAGTGTGTGTAGTTTATCGGATCTACCTGTACAGTAGATCGAGAACGGGAAGGCAATAGGGAAATGGCGAGCTATCAGCTGGATGAAAGGGCAGCAGAGCTGCCGCCGACTGGTCCAGGATAGGTCCTGGCCGTCGGTAAGGGCTTGGGGTTCGGGACCCAAGCCGCAAGCCTCATCCCCCTTCGGGAATCGTGACGCCGTCGGTAATCGGAGAATTGAATTCTAGCCGACGGGCCGTTCAACCGAGGGGTTTCGGCCCCCTTTGGCCGCTTTCACCATCGCGACGATGTTCACCCGCACCGCCTCGGGAAGCGTAGGCCACGCCGCCGCGACGGCCCGTAAATCGGCGTCATTTTGCAGTGTTATCCGCCAGTGGGTACGCCAGTGGTCATCGCCGGAATCGGCAAGTGTAGTGGATTCAACACCTTGCGAAGAATCGGACAGGGGTTCGACTCCCCTTGGGGGTGCATATTCAGGGCACTGCGAAGCGCCGCGGCAAGTCTTTTTGTCGCGGTGTTTTGCGTTTGTATCCGTCGATAGCTGTGAGGCTTGCGAGCGATTCGCGTCGGTCCGATTGCGCGTTTCACACTGAAGGTCTGCGCACCTGGTCCCGGGTGTGTAGACTTCGCCGCCCGGGCGCTGCCAAACGACCGCGACCCCGATAGCCGGTGCCTACGGACACACACGAGCGTGAAAATGTAGTCAAGAAACGGCTGTGTGTCGAGCCCGTCGGCCACGCCGTGGGCGTTCATGTCCGCGAGCGATTCGGCCTGCGGTTTGGTGCCCAGCAACGCCTCGACGAACAGGGGAATGTCACTGTGTTCGATGATTCTGTTAACGCCAAAGCAATCCCCGGAAATAATTGA
>JAPULF010000327.1 GCA_027295245.1 Planctomycetota bacterium | reverse complement strand
GCCTTGTCCCAGGCAGATACTGTTGTCGGATTCGGTTTCGGAGCCGGGACCTCCGCGTTGGCGGAGGCCGCGGCGGACTATGACCTGGCGGCGTGCGTGTTTTTTGAAACACCGAGCGATGGTGCGATCGACCAATGGATCACTGCAGTCGAGGAGCCAAAGCTGTTCGTTCATTCGGCGGACGACATCGTCCATCCGTACGAAGATGCATGGAAAGTCTTTCAACTCGCGCCGCAACCAAAGTTCTTCTTTACTAAACAGATCGAACAGGCAACACGGGCGTCCCACGATCCGGACATCTACAGTTGTGTTGTTGACGGATGGCTCAACGGCGTGGTTAGCACCGATCTTGTTCACAGTGAGCGCTATCACGAACTCCTCCTCGAAGAACTGCAATATTACGACCAAGACCTCCTTTCGCTCCTGCCTTATCGGTGGGGAGATTCGCAGGCCCCGGCGAATACACTTAACCGCGACTGACCTCCTCGAAGAATTCCCAAATCGTATCCGTGGCGTTCAGTTCACTCGTCGGCGGCCCGATCAGAAAATCGGGGAAGAACGATGTTTCACCGCCCGGCCACCGATGACCGTGTCCCTCAATCAGGATCGTCCTGAACGTGGCTCCATCCGAACAGCCGCCAAAGTCCAGAATCTTCAACGCGCCTTCCTGCCGCTCGGACGGATGTGTGCAGCCGAGGGCGGTCGCCCACTTCCCGACGATGTCCAAGACCGGCGGCGAGTTGCGCTGAAGCCAAAGAAGGTTTTGACTGCCGCCGTCCAGAGGGAGAATCGGGTCCAACGTGCCCACGAGGAATAGCGTTGGCACCGCCCTTGACGGGGCCGGGTCGACTTGAAAACACGGGCTGGAAAGCACGGCCACCGCGGCGAACTGCTCGGCGCGCTCGGCCGCGAGTCGGAAGACCATGCCACCGCCGCCGGAATGGCCGGCCAGAAAGATACGATCGGGATCTATGTTCGCGCGCGTTTGGATATCCATCAGCAGCGCGTCAAAGAATGCGAGGTCGTCGACGGCCCGGCGGCGGGCAGTGAGATAGGGTTGCTCGGCATTCCAGAATCTCGGGTTCGTGATGAAATTGGGTTTCTGATCCGGTTCGAGGGGAAGGCCGCTCGGAGCGGCGATCACGAATCCGGCGGACTCGGACTTTTCGATCCACCCGTTATTAACCAGAGACGTTTTGCCGTCTTCCCCGCTGCCATGAAGCAGGATCAGGAGCGGCGCGAGTTGGCCGCCGGCCGTCGGTGCGGACACGTGCAGCAAATATGTCCAGTCATTCCCCGCGGCCGCCAGTTGCAAGGCGTACGTGCCGGGCGCCAGCAGTCCGTCGTCGCCGGGCGGGACGGACACAAAGTCCAACGGCGTGGTTTGGCAGTTCCCGGAGAGAAGCCCGAGGAACACCAAGACGGCAAGAGGCAATCGAGCGTTCATGGTACGTGTTTTCTCCGTGTTCAAACCCCGGTTCCAATCTGCGCCGATGTCCTTTCGATCCGTCGCGCGCCGCCCGCCGCCCGCGTCAGGCTCTCAAAGCCATCTCACTGTACTTCAGCCGCGAGAATCGTTACGTCGTCTACGAAGTCCGCGTCACCCTTCCATGTCGCAATCTCTTCCACAAGTGCGCGGATGCTGTCCTTTAGCGGCTTCGATCTTGCCTTCACAAGCGCGGCGGACAACCGGTCCTCGCCGAATTGCTCGCGTTCGGGATTATGCTCTTCATTTGCGCCGTCGGAATAGAGATAGAGCCTGTCCCCCGCCGTCAGTGCGACGGTCGAGTCGTGGTATTCATCTTCTTCGTCGGAGGAGTCGGCTCTCGGAACGCCGATCGGGTAGCCCGGTGCCACCAACTGGTCGGCACTTCCGTCGCGATGGACAATCAGCGGCCCGGGATGGCCGGCGCACACAAACGAAAACACGTTCGACTTGGTATCTAGTACACCGTATCCGAGCGTGGCGAAGAGCATGCCATTGTCAAACATGGGATAAAGCGAATTCAACCGTTTCGCAACAAGCGCGGGGCTCGTGACCTCGTATTCTCCGTCATCCTTGCCGGGCGTCGTGATCAACGATGACGGATCCATTTTTCGCGACAATGTGTGCGTCATGGCGACGGATAGCAACGACGAGCGCACCCCATGCCCGCAGACATCGAGAATGTAGAGGGCTATGTGTTGATCGTCGAGCGGTATGATGTTGAGAATATCGCCGGCCAACTCGTCGCATGGCTCATAGTGCCATGCGAATTCGATTCCGGTGATCTCGGGGAGCGACTTGGGCAGCAGATCGTGCTGCATTCTGGCGGCGGCTTCAAGGTCGTTCTTCATCCGTGCATGGGCCGCGCTCAGGGCTTCCTTGGATTTTTTGAGTGAAAGCTGGGTTTGGACACGGGCCAGAACGACGGGAAAGTCGAGCGGCTTGGTGACATAGTCGTTCGCGCCCAGCTTCAGCGCAGTGACTACGTCCTCGCTTTCGTCCTTGGCCGTCGCCATGATGATCGGAAGATCACTCGCCGACTTTTTCTCGCGAACGATTTTGAGGACCTCAAACCCGTCGATCCCGGGCATCATGATGTCCAACAAGACCACATCGAAAGATTGCTCCTGGATCAGATCCAGGGCCTTTCGCCCGTCCTCCGCGACAGTCACCGTGTGGCCGTGCCGCGACAACCTGCGTGAAAGCATGTCGCGGTTCATCTCGTTGTCGTCGACAACGAGCAAGGCGCCTTGTTCCGTGTAGGTCTCGGCTTTTTTCATGTGCCTAGCTTGCTTCCTGGTCGGCCGCGTTCAAGAATGCCCCTATCTTTCCCAGCAGCCGCTTGAATTCCACCGGTTTCGTGTCGTATTCGTCACACCCCGCCGCGAGCGCCTTGTCGC
>JAPULF010000326.1 GCA_027295245.1 Planctomycetota bacterium | reverse complement strand
GATCGACCACCACGGTCGATGCGAGCACGAGGATTTCATCCTCGCCGGGTTCGACCTCCACGCCGTAGGTATCGGTGAACGTGAACCATCGTTTGGAGACGCGGGCCACCGGCCGGCGGTGGCGCGTGAAGGTGTATTCGTGATGTAGAAAGTCGCCGTCGGCCACCAGGTCGTCGGGACCGGGCACGTCCACGAGAAACTCGCATCGAAAGAACGTGAAGCGCTTCTTCTTGACGACCGCCGCGACTTGGCCGTGCCGCACGATTTCGTAGGTCGGACCCCACGACAGAAGGCGCTGCCGGATGCTCGCCAGTTCGCGTCCCGTGTCATCCTGAAACGACAGATTGTCGCCGAACGAGAATGCCTGGCCGTCGACCTGGTAGGCGTCGCGGCCGTTCGCGTGCCTGATCACGTAGTCATCGCCCCACGACCAGAACTTCTGCCTCAAGACGAAACGTCGGCGGCCCTCTTCGGGTTGGTCCGGGGCTCGGCTCTCGAGCGGCGCGCCGCATCGGCCGCAATACCGGGCGCCGGCGACGTTGCCGTTGCGACAAATCGAACACGTCGGATTCATTGTCTCGAACTCCGAGGCGGGCGAGACGCGCCTCCGATTCACATTGTAAGTCGGACCGAGCCCGGCCGCAGGATTGACAATTCGGCACGCCGCGAATAGAGTCGCAGCACGTCACGCATCGGCGGCATCATCCGCCGCGGGATGATTCGGCGCAGACTGTTCTGAACGACTCAGACGCAACGACGATCGATCAAACCCCAAAGTGACCTCAGGAGCGACGTGGATGGCGACGAAATTCGTGTATTTCTTCGGAAACGGCAAGGCCGAGGGCCGCGGCGACCAAAAAGACCTGCTGGGCGGAAAGGGCGCCGGGCTCGCGGAGATGACCCACATCGGGCTGCCGGTGCCGTCGGGGTTCACGATCACGACCGATGCGTGCAGCCGGTTCTATAAGAGAAATCGCAAGTGGCCGGACGGATTGGAACGCGAGGTTCGCCGGATGCTGACGCGGCTCGAAAAGGCCTGCAAGAAAAAGCTCGGCGACCCGAAGAGCCCGCTGCTGGTGTCGGTGCGCTCGGGTGCGGCGAAATCGATGCCGGGCATGATGGAAACGGTTCTCAATCTGGGCCTGAACGACGAATCGGTGGAGGGCCTCGCGGCGGGTACGAACAATCCGCGTTTCGCATGGGACTCGTATCGCCGGTTCATACAGATGTATTCGTCGGTCGTCGTCGGCTTGTCCAGGGAATTCATGGAAGGCAAGCTGGAGGCGATGAAGGGCCGCCTGTCCATCGAAAACGACACCGATCTCTCCGCGGACCACCTGCGTGAGTTGTGTCGGGAATTCAAGGAATATTACGTTGCCGAATGCGGGGAGGCCTTTCCGCAGGACCCGTGGGCCCAGCTCCTGGGCGCAATCACCGCGGTCTTCGAATCGTGGAACGCGCCGAAGGCGGTCAAGTATCGCGAAGTCGAACACATCACCGGGCTCGACGGCACCGCCGTTTCCGTTTGCCAGATGGTCTTCGGAAACATGGGGTCCGACAGCGGCACCGGCGTCTGTTTCACGCGCGAACCCAACACGGGAGAAAACGAATTTTACGGTGACCTGTTGATGGACGCCCAGGGCGAAGACGTCGTCGCGGGTATCCGAACGCCGATTCCGCTGAACCGGTTGGCTGAAACGAACCGCGACGTATACGAGCAGCTCTGCGGCGTTCGCGTATTGCTGGAAACGCACTACAAGGACATGCAGGACGTCGAATTCACGGTCGAGCGGGGTAAGCTGTACATCCTTCAGTGCCGGTCCGGAAAGCGAACGCCGACTGCGACGTTTCGCATCGCGGTCGATCAGGCGACCAAGCCGCTCCTGACCAAGTCCGAGGCAAACCGCCTGGTCAAGAAGAAACACATTTTGAAGAAAACCGCGGCCGCGGCCATGCGACCGGTCATCTCGAAGGAGGATGCCATCCTCCGCATCGAAGGCGTCGACGTGGAACGCATGTTCCACAAGGTGATCGATCCCTCGGTCGATGCCGACGAATTGTCTCGGCGCAACCTGGCAAAAGGGATCGAGGCCGTGCCGGGCGCGGCGTGCGGCGAGGTCGTGTTCAGCGCCGAACGCGCCGAGCAGTTGTCCGCCGAGGGCCGCAATGCCATTCTCGTAAGAAAGTCGACCAGCCCCGAGGACGTCGGCGGCATGCACGCATCCGTCGGAATCCTGACCGCTACGGGCGGCAAGACATCGCACGCGGCGGTGGTGGCCCGCGGTTGGGGAAAGTGCTGCATCGTCGGTTGTCAGTCGCTTCGAATTGACTACGACAAGGACAGCATGTGCGTCGGCGGCCGAATGATTTCGGCGGGCGACTGGCTCACGCTCGACGGATCGAATGGCCGTGTGTACGAAGGCAAGATAGATCTCGCCGACCCGTTCATGCCCGACGAGTTCGCCACCCTGATGAAATGGTGCGACGCCCTGCGACGGCTCCGCGTGCGGGCAAACGCCGACACGCCGTATGATTCGGAGCGGGCCATCAAAATGGGCGCCGAGGGAATCGGCCTCTGCCGGACCGAGCACATGTTCTTCGATACCGAGGAGAGGCGGCTGGCCATTCAGGAAATGATCGTGGCCGACTCGGAGGACGCCCGGCGGTGTGCGCTCGACAAACTGCTGCCATTCCAGCGTCAGGACTTCATCAGCATATTCGAAGCGATGAAAGGCCGCCCGGTCACCATTCGGCTGGTCGATCCTCCGCTTCACGAATTCGGACCGCACTCGGTCGAGGGGCAGCGCGACTTGGCCGAAAAGATCGGCGTCGACTTCGAGCATGTGTCCCGGCGCGTCGAGGTGCTGCACGAATCCAATCCGATGCTGGGCCACCGTGGATGCCGGCTGGCTATCACCTATCCGGAAATACTCGATATGCAGGTACGGGCCATCATCGAGGCGGCCGTCGAGTGTCGCAGTCGCGGGGTCAAGGTATTGCCCGAGATCATGATCCCATTGTGCATAGACGCCAAAGAACTGCAGATACTTGTGGACCGCACGCGGGCCGTGGCGGACGAGATCCTGCGAGACGCCGGCATCCGCCTGAACTATCTCGTCGGCACGATGATCGAAACGCCGCGGGCGGCCCTGACAGCCGGCCGCATGGCAGGCGTGGCGGACTTCTTCAGCTTTGGCACGAACGATTTGACACAGACCGTCATGGCCCTCTCGCGCGACGACGCCGGGCGGTTCCTGCCGGCCTATCTCGATGCAGACATGGCCGCAATCTTCGACCGCGATCCGTTTCAGACCATCGACGTCGACGGCGTCGGGGCACTCGTTCGAAGCGCGGTGGAGGCCGGTCGAAAGACGGATCCGAAACTCAAGATCGGCATCTGCGGCGAACACGGCGGCGATCCCGAATCGGTGTGGTTCTGTCACGACGTGGGAATAGACTACGTCAGTTGCTCGCCGTTTCGACTGCCCGTCGCCCGACTGGCCGCGGCACAGGCAGTGATTCTCGAAAAGAGGCGACTGAAAACGCGTGGTCGATCGAGCTCCGCCAAGCGGCGCGGCGCGGGCAAGTCGAAGGTCCGCCGCAAGGCGAAAGCTACGACGAAAACCAAGGCGAAGGTCAAGCCCAAAGCGGGGCGGGCGATCGTTTCGAGACCCAAGTCCATGTCCAGATCGGCGGTCGCACGCAAGAACAGCCCGCGCGGCGGCGTGAAGCGCCCCAGGTCAAGGGCCCCGGGTCGGGCGTAGCGCGATAAGGCCGTCGGGCAGCCGCTCGGCCGATTCCAGTCCGAGAGCTTAAAATGGGGACGAGAGTCTCTTACGGGTCCCGCCTTGCACGGTTCCGCCAATCGGAAGTCTCATTCCTCTTCTTGCTTCGGGCGACCGCGTGGGCGTAGGGTTGAGTCGAGTCCGAGCTTGGACGCGGTTCCTTGCTGCCATCGCTCGGTTCCGAAGGGCGCGCCTCGCACGACCGACCTGCGCAGATACGCGAGTTCTTCCGAAGTTGCGGCACGTTGTACGGTCGCGATCCAGTTTCGCGGCGGCTTGATCGGCCACGCAGACTGTGCCAATAGAAATGCCCGATCGGCCGGCTTGCCGTTGCGACGACGCCAGAGGCTGCACCACTGCCAACGGTCGGCCTGCCTCACGAGCTTGGCGCGGAGGGGGTTGCGTTCGACATATCGGCAGACCGTGAGGAAATGGTGATCGCGTTGAATCGGAAACGACTTGAAACGCCCTTGGTAGACCGGCCCCGTTCCGCCGGTGCGATAATGGGCGTGGCGGCGCTGTGCGTGTGTCACGGTGAGCCAGCCCATGAATTTCGACAATTCACCGTCGGCGCGCGGCCATAGGACGAGGTGCCAGTGGTTCGGCATCAGGCAGTAGGACACAATGCGCGTGCCGAACCGATCCCAAGCCTGCAGCAGCACCTCCTCAAAGGCTGCGTAGTCGGCGTCTTTCTTGAAGAGCGTGCTGCGCCCCACCGCCCGATTGAGCACGTGATACGCCAACCCGCCCATCGCTTCTCGAAGTCGCCGCGGCATGCCGGCATTCTAGCAAGGGAGATTCGCTTCGTCAAAAAGAATCCCGACCCCTTTAGCTTCCCGCAGCGGAGGAGGGAATCACTATGGGAACATAGAGGGACTATCCCAAGAGTCGTTTTCCACTGGTCTCAAACCAGTGCCACAGTGCCTTGTGAGATAGTGCCTGACGACAAGGCGACAAACGCGGCCAAGTCGCCCATGCACTTGGCCGCGCTTCTTTTGTGCAGGCGACATGATATATTGCATCGTCATGGGCGGGATCGGCCGGCGGGGAGCGGAAATCGGTCGTGGCACCGCCACGGGAAGACCGAACGCAACTCAAGCTTGCCACAGGGCTTATGACGCACTCCGGATTTGCTCAGACGCGTCGGGCCAGGGGGCGGCATGGCTTGTTTTCCCCCTGGGCGGGGCCTAGTGTTTGTATGATGCTACTTGGGGAACGACTGAAAGCGCCGGCGCTCGTGGCGATGATCTTCACCGTCTGCGCCATAGATGGGCAATGCGATCAAGTGCCCGCCCCGCCGACCTGTACGGCTCAGGCCGTGCCGTCCGTGGTTTTGACCGTTCTTGGCCCAGACGGGTCCGTGGTCGATGCCGCGGAGGCGGTGTTTGTCGTCAACGGCAATCTCATCTTCACGGCAAGTTGCGACGGAAACTGCGAATCATTCGTGTTGATCTCCGATGTGGTCGGCGTCTTCGATGTGTCGGTGCGGTCGGTGGGCCTGTCGGAAACGCTCCTGCGTATCGTGGTCGGATCGGACGCGGCGGGATGCCACCCGGTTACGCAGACCCGCGATGTGATCCTGCCGATCGATGAGACTGCCGGGGTTCTGAACGGGGCGTGGAGTGCGACGAATTTCGCGGGCCAAACGCGGACCATTCGATTCGACGTGGACGGCGAGCCGATCGGGGCGATCCTGGAAAACTTTGTGAACACGGGCGATATGAATGTGTACATCGCCTACAACGGCGCGGAGATCAAGGGCGAGGTGGGGGAGCCGATCGTCCAAGACACGGCGCTGATGCCGATCCGCAACGGCGACATCTACGACTGGACCAAGACGACCGGCGGATTCCCGCTGGGGTTCGAGAACGCGCTCATGTCAACGGATTTGAGCGGACTCAGTGGAATGCTGCTGGGGATACCGATTCAGTATAATCGACTGGAGTCGATTCCCATGGCGCTACAGGATCGGTAGAACCTCAAGCAAGAATAGAGTTCGCAGCGAACGGGACTCGCACACTTTCCACAACGCAAACGGGGGCACCGAGAGGCCAGACCTGAGCCCGCCATGCACGGTGCCCCTGACGCCCTGGGGGGAATTATTCGGTTTTTCGACTTCCCCGGCCCAAACGCCCGGAGATGCCGTCTCGCCCGCGTCAGTTTATGAAGAAGTTTTGACCACAAGTCAGGAGTGACCCAATAAAAGGGACCGTTAGACTGGGGTTAGTAATGCCGAGCAACCCAAGAAACGCATCGATATTAAGGGAAATCGCCGCAAGAATTCCGTTGAATGGTTCCAAGATCAAACACAAAACGTTAGCCGGGAAGATTCCGAGAATGGTGTTCATACGCGTCTCCTAATTCAGTTGAATCTCGATGTGGGCTTCGGGCATGACATGCCTGTCCCCATTCAGCCCTGGCACACCCGAACATTCAGGAGGGCCCGTTGCGACTGTTGCGCAACTCGGTCGGGATCGTACAGACGGGGATTGTGGCCTGTCAAGCACTTTATTGGGAAATGGACGGTCAACAGTTCATGCACCACGAACTGTTCTCCGCCGGGTTTCGGTGCCGCCGACGGAAAGGCCGAACGGCTGCGACAAGACCATCAAGAGCGGCCGCACAAGAAACAATGGAGTTTGCTAGTCGATGATACACCCGAACTTCGCCGATTCTGTGCGACAAGGCCGACAAGATCGGTCGCACAAGAAACTATGGAGTTTACTAGTCGATGATACACCCGCACTTCGCTCGATTGTGTGCGACAAGGCCGTCCATAGCGGCCGTCAATCCGGGGACTGCGGATCCTGTCCGGGGTGCAGGAAGGCGTTGGCCAACGTCTTTTCAGTGGGAGAGAATTGC
>JAPULF010000325.1 GCA_027295245.1 Planctomycetota bacterium | reverse complement strand
ATGGCGATCAGCACCTCCTGGAGCACCTCCAGTCCGACGTTGAAAAAAGCCAGCGGGATCGTGATGGCGCTCTGCGTCAGCGAGCCGACCCCCATTACGGCGCCTTCGCGCACCGCATCCGGACAGCCGGCAGCGCCCAGGCAGCAGGCCGACATCACCGTGAATACTAAAATTGCTCGACTACCGTTCATGGCCGTTTGTCCTTTCCAGCGCTCTTTCGAGTGCCGCGATGCGCTGTTCGAGTCCGGCAAAACGCTTGGGCGACCCGTTCGGTTTCTGCGGGGCCTTCCAAAGGGGGATGCCGATCTCGAACCAGATCCCGTCGTCGTGATCTCCGTTGCCGTCGTTGGTGTCCCGGCGGCGGTATTTAAACGCGGTGGTGACGCCCTTGTCCCATTTGAATTGAACGGCCTGCTTGACGGAATAGCGTTGACTCTCGGTTCGGCCGAGACCGCTGTGTCGATACTCCACGCCTCCCTCGGACTTGCTTCGAATTTCCTCGAGTGGGCATCCCACGAGCGGTCCCACGAGCAACAGCGTGAAGAAGTATCGGGCTTTCATGGTGTCTTTCCGCCTCCGGATTCCATAGAGATACCGAGCAACCTGAACTAGGCGTGATCGTACACGAGCAGGGTTAAGGCAATGCGTGAGAATCCTGAAGATTGCATTAAGATTGACGGCCCCCGCAACATGCAGCGCCACGCAGGAATCGTTCTTCTTCGAGCCGATGCCCCTATCCGACCGAGTGTGTTCGGAGCGGCGGCATGAGAAGCAGGACTATTTGCGCGATACTCAGAAGGGTGCCGAAGGGGAGGTACCAGAGGCCGCCGATGGCGCAGATCAGCATGCCCGTCCACGCCCAGGGCAGGCGGAGGAGGTAGCAGACAATGATTGCGACCCAGATCAGGCCGAGGATGACATGGATCGATTTCATCAGGGTGGAGCGGGGTTCGATACCCACGGCCGTAACGAGCTTCGACCAGGGGCCGAGTTGGCCCGCGTATTGGCCGGACTTCGGCGTTACGTAGTCGCCCTTGGCGAAGGCGTGGCAGCCGTCGAAGGCGAGCCAGCCGCCCTCCACGAAGGCGAGAAGGGCGACGATGTAGTCAAGCCAATGCATGGGGCGTTCTGCTTGGATTCTGAGAAGGTCGCGTCTGACTATACGCCGAGGGCCTCGGCAACCGTCGCGCCGATGTCGGCCGGAGACTCGGCCACGTGGATGCCCGCGGACTTGAGGGCGGCGATCTTGGACTCGGCCGTGCCCTGGCCGCCGGAGATGATGGCCCCGGCGTGGCCCATGCGCTTGCCGGGCGGGGCGGTCTGGCCGGCGATGAAGGCAACGACCGGTTTGGTGACGTTGGACTTTATATACGCCGCGGCATTTTCTTCGTCGGTGCCGCCGATTTCGCCGATCAGGATGATCGCGTGGGTGTCGGGGTCGGACTCGAACATGCCCAGCAGCTCGATAAAGTTGAGACCCTTGACCGGGTCGCCGCCGATTCCCACGCACGTCGTCTGAGAGATGTTGCGGGTCGTACACTGCCAGACGGCTTCGTAGGTCAGGGTGCCCGACCGCGAGATCAGGCCGATGTTCTTGGTCGAGCCGTTGGCGGGCTTGTGGATGTAGCCGGGCATGATGCCGATCTTGGCCGCGCCGGGGGTGATGACGCCCGGACAGTTGGGGCCGATCAGGTTGGCGTCGGTGTCGCTGATGAACTTGACGGCCCGGACCATGTCGAGCGTGGGAACGCCCTCGGTGATCAGGATGATGGTCTTTATGCCCGCGGCGGCGGCCTCCATGGCGCTGTCGGCGGCGAACGCGGCGGGGACGAAGATCAGGGAGCAGTCGGCCCCGGTTTCCTTCACGGCGTCGAAGGCGGAGTTGAAGACCGGGAGGCCATGCTCGCTTTGCATGCCGCCCTTGCCGGGGACCACGCCACCCACGACCTTGGTGCCGTAGGCCAGGCATTGGGCGGTGTGGAAGCCGCCGGCCTTGCCGGTGATGCCGTGTGTGATGACCTTGGTGTTCGCGTCGACGAGGATGCTCATGGCGGGTCTCCAGTTACCGGGTGAACGATTCCGGTCAACGGGCTCGAACGCGGTCAATCATCCGCTTTCAGCGTCCCGGCATTCGTCCTTGGCTTGCGCCTGGCCGCGATTGTACCGGGCGACTCTGTTGACGGAAATAGCATGATGTCCGCCCCGCGCGGTCGAGTCCATCCACCTCGCGGGGAATATTGGGGCAACTTGGCGAAATCCAGCCGTTTCTTCGCATCGGCGGGAAGCCGCCGCTCCCCATCCTCGTAACGCGGGCTTCCAAGGACCGACTACCATGAATCGGGTGGACTGATTCACGAGGAGTCGTTTCAATCCGGAGCGTGAAGCCTTCAGCCGATCAGTCCCCACGCCGCGTCCTCTTGATTTCGTATTGGTATCCCCCGGACGTTGGGGCCGCCGCCGAACGGGTCGGGTCGTTCGCTCGGTATTTGCCGGAACACGGTTGGGATGTTCACGTACTCACGGCCGGGCGCCCGGTTGATTCCGACGAAGAAAATCCGGTTCACGTCCACGCCGTCCGCGATCCGTTCGCAAGCGGCCGGCAGCCGTTTGCGGACTACGATCCGCTGGCCCGGGCCTCGAGAATTCGTCGGCGGATTCGCGATCACCTGTTTCTTGATCGGTTTGCCGGTTGGCGTATTGCGGCCCATCGACGGGGGGTTGAGATTCTCCGGCAACACCGGTTCGATCTGATTCTGGCGTCGTTCCCTCCGGCCAGCGCTGTCAAACTGGCGCTTCTTCTCCATCAAGCCACCGGCGTGCCGCTGGTCCTGGATTTTCGCGACCGCTGGTTCGGGCCGGGTGGCTACGAGCCTCAACAAGAACGGTCTCGTCAGCGCCATAAAGCTCTGGAGCGTACCGCGGTCGGGGCGGCGACCGGCATCGTGACGGTCTCGGAGCCGTTGGCCGAGGCCCTGGCAAG
>JAPULF010000324.1 GCA_027295245.1 Planctomycetota bacterium | reverse complement strand
CCTTAAGCCGCTCGGCCACCTCTCCCGTACGCAACCGGCCGGAAGACGGTTGCTCCCGCTCGAAACGCGGGATTCTTCCCGGTCCGCTGCGCGGTCGAGACATCTTACCGTATCCATAGCGCTCGCAAAAACCGGCGGCATCCGGCGGCAGAAACTCGGTCCGGTCGATCGGGCCAACGCCCGACTTCGCTTTGCCGCGAAGACCGTTCCGCGGTAGAACCCCGCCATGACGCCGCCGGAAAAGCGCCGGTCGAAGGGCCGCCCCTCGTGGTTTTCGGCGGTGGGGCCCGGCATCCTTATCGCGGCCACCGGGATCGGGGCGGGCGATTTGATGACGGCCGGCCTGGGCGGCTCGGCACTGGGCGTGTCCATAGTCTGGGCGGCCCTGGCCGGGGCATTTCTGAAGTGGTTTCTCAACGAAGGAATCGCCCGGTGGCAAATGGCCACGAATACCACTCTCCTGGAAGGGTGGGCCGATCGGCTCGGCGAATGGTTTCAATGGGTGTTCGTCGTCTACCTGTTCATCTGGAGCTTTGTGGTCGGCGGCGCCCTGGTCAATGCGTGCGGGGTGGCGGGCTCGGCGATCGTTTCGCTGCATGAGGTCCCCGGGATGCGTGCGACGGCCCAATCCGTTCACTCTCTCCTGGGCGTCGAAACCCCGCTCACCGACGCCGGCGTTTCGAAGATCGCCTGGGGAATCATCCACTCGCTCGTCGGACTGGTGCTGGTCTGGCTGGGCGGATTCAAGGTGTTCGAACGATTGATGGGCGTCTGCATCGGACTCATGTTCGCGACCGTGTTGGTGACCGTGGTGCTCTTGAAGCCCGACGTCTTCGAGATCGCACACCGGGTGGTGGAGGACCCGATGCCCGCGGGCGGGTCGAAGTGGATCCTGGGCCTGATGGGCGGGGTCGGCGGGACCGTCACGATGTTGTCATACGGATACTGGATTCGAGAGGCCCGTAGAAGCGGCGAATCCGGCGTGAGGGCATGCCGAATCGATCTGGCGATCGGCTATACGATGACGGCGTTGTTCGGCGTCGCCATGGTCATCATCGGATCACGGGTGAAAATATCGGGTCACGGGGAAACCGTGGCGCTGGACATCGCGGATCAACTTCAACACGTGCTCGGGTCTACCGGACACTGGATTTTTCTGATTGGTTTTTGGGGCGCGGTCTTCTCGAGCCTGCTGGGGGTGTGGCAGGGGGTTCCCTATCTGTTTGCCGACTTTGTCATGCTCCGAAGCCGCAAGACCGCCGACGAGCGCCGTGCCATTGACTATACACGCACGCGGGCGTATCGGGCATTCCTGCTCGCCATCGCACTGCTGCCGCTGATCCTGTTGTGGACCCGGGTGCAGAGCGTGCAATTGTCGTACGCCGTGCTGGGGGCCCTGTTCCTGCCGCTTCTTGCGGCGACGCTTCTGATCATGAACAACCGGACGGCCTGGGTCGGACGCGCCTATCGCAGCCGCCTGCCGACGAACATCGTGCTTGTGATGACGCTGTTGTTCTTCGCATGGGTCGGCGCGAAAAACATCGCCGGAAGATTCAACGACACGCCTGTTACGCAGTCCCAAAAATGACAAGGGGCGCTGTCGATTGCATCCATCTCCGGTTGGCTGCGAAGCGCGGGCGGGCTCGCGAAGGTCGCCGATGTCGACGGTTCATTTCGGGGATTTGCGTTAAGCGAGGCGATCGCTAGAATCGACGGTTCAGGCGATCGGTCACGCTTGCGGGTAGAGTCCATCGAAACGGCCGTCAGGGGTCGACACCACGCCGAGAAGAAATTCATGAGTCGAAACGAGCAGGTCACTATCGTCTCCGGCCTTCCCCGGTCGGGCACCTCCATGATGATGGGCATGCTGGAGGCAGGCGGCATTTCGCCGCTGACCGACGGCATCCGCGCGGCAGACGAGGACAATCCCAAGGGGTACTACGAGTTCGAACGAGCAAAAAAGATCAAGGAGGACACGGCCTGGCTCGACGACGCCAAGGGCAAGGTGGTCAAGGTCATTTCGCAACTCTTGCTGAGCCTGCCCGAGAGCCATCGCTACAAGATTGTCTTCATGCAGCGCGAGATGGGCGAGATTCTGGCGTCGCAAAGGCAGATGCTGATCCGCCGCGGCACCGACAGTCGCGACGTCAGCGACGAGCAGATGGGCCCGATGCTCGCCAAGCACGTTGAGCAGGTCATGGGTTGGATCGAGAAACACGACAACGTCGAGTGCCTGCCGGTCAACTACAACGACGTGCTGAAAGACGCGGGTCCGAACATCGACCGCATCAACCAATTCCTCGGGGGCGATCTCGACACCGCCGCCATGACCGCCGTTGTAGACCGCTCGCTATATCGACAGCGCAAGTGAAACCCGCCTTGACTCTGTACTGCGTGGATTCGGATTTGCCGCCGCCCTTCCGACAAACCTGTATCAGAAATCCTCGCGTCTCCGCCTAGAAACTTGCTTCCGCCGCCGCATGGCCGCCAAGCCGACCAGCATGAACGGCATCGTCAACCCGCTGCCCGGTCCGCACAGTCCCGCGCCGCAATCCGGCATCGGGGCGGGCTGACCGCTGGAGCCGCCCGGCATCGTTGCCGGCCCCCCCGGATCGACGATGACGCCGTTGGCGGTCAGGTCGCCATCGCCGCGCTGGCCGTCCACGAATCGCAGGGATATCACATTACCGTTGATGGTCGCCCCGGTGGTACCGTCGAATAGGAACTCGTACCAGTGCGGTGTCGGATCGCTGGGATCGGGACCATACTTCCAATAACTGTCGATGTTCGTGCCGGGCAACACGTGGGCGATGATCTCCACGTCAACAGTGCCGCCGGGCGCTACATTCTGAATCTCAAAGCCAAGAAAGCCTGCCGGGAAATCGACACCGGCCGGTGCGTCAGCCGGAGACGGATTGTTCCCCGAAGTCACATTCGCCAACGTCGTACCGCCCGGCGAGGCAATCGTTAGATAATCGCCGTTGACGTTCGGCAGCGACGCGACGTTGTCCTGCTGACTGTCCGGGATACCGTCGCTGTTGCCATCGCCGTTGTTCGGGGCGGCATCCTCAGTCGCACTGTCCACGCCGTCGGAGTCGGTCCCCTCGTCGACGTTCCCGTCGCAGTTGTCATCGATGCCGTTATCCGTCTCCGCTGCGCCGGGATTGACGTTCGGGTCAGCATCGTCGCAGTCGCCACCGGCAATCGGGGTAAATCCGTCACCGTCACCGTCGAACCCCTCGTCGACATTGACATCACAGTTATCGTCGACGCCGTTATCTACCTCCGCTGCGCCGGGATTGACGTTTGGGTCGGCATCGTCGCAGTCTCCGCCGGCAATCGGTGTAAACCCGTCGCCGTCACTGTCGAAGCCCTCGTCGACATTGCCATCGCAGTTATCGTCGACACCGTTATCTACCTCTGCTGCGCCCGGATTGACGTTTGGGTCGGCATCGTCGCAATCGCCGCCGCCAATCGGCGTGAACCCGTCACTGTCACCATCGAACCCCTCGTCGATGCTCCCATCGCAGTTGTCGTCAACACCGTTATCCGCCT
>JAPULF010000323.1 GCA_027295245.1 Planctomycetota bacterium | reverse complement strand
GTAGGCGAGCGCGCGATCGGTCCAATAGTCGGAGACCTCCTTCGGGGAGAGCGGTCGACCGGTGTCGGCCTCGGCCAGTTCGGTGGCGTCGAGGCGTTCGAAGCGGGGGTCGCCTCGGCCGGGGCGGAGCGATTCGTAGAGACCCTGGGCGTTGGGATTGTTACCGATGTAGAAATTGGGTCCGAACTGCGAGGTGGTGATCAGAAACTGGCCGCCTACCTTGTAGTTGCGCGCCCCGACGGGCAGGAGGACAGCGAACAGGCCGAGCAGAAACCACTTGGGCCTTGTGCGGCGCATGGAATACGGTTCGCTACTGGGGTTGAGCAGAAGCCATACGAGGATGACGGCCGCGAGAATGAGGGCGTTTTCACGGGTGAGGGCAAAGAGTCCGAGCGTTGCGCCGACGGCGGCGAGTATTCCGGGATTGGGTCGGATCGAAGCGCGGGCGAGTAGCAGCAGCAAAAGTGTTGAAAAGAACAGGCCCAGGCTGCCCTTTTGGATGATGAGGTCAAAGAATATGGCCGGAGGATAAAGGGCCAGCAGTAGGCCCGCGATCAGTCCGGTCGGGTTGCGGAACAGCAGTCGGCCGGTCCATGCCAGAAACACACAGCCGCAAGAACCGAGGACGATCTGGAACATCCGGGCGGCAAACAGGTCGTGGCCGACGACGGTGTAGATTGTCGCGAGAAGGTAGGGGTATAGCGGGGCTTGGTAGAAGATGCTGTCGCCGAGCCAGTTGCCGGCGGCGATTTGTTGTGCCCAGGCGTCGTAGCCCATGGCGTCGCCCATGAGGACGGTGAACATCGGAGAGCTGGATACCTGAACGAGACAGACAAGCCGGACGAGGAAGGCGAGGGCGAATACGACGAGTGACGCCATGTAGACGCGTTTCACGGAATCTCACATTCCAATCAGTCCCCCACCCCTGGAAGGGGCGGGGCACCCGCCGAATCTAGCGCGTTGCGCTTCTTGGCGAAGCGGTCTCTCCAAGACCGGGAGAGTTCGGGTAGCGAGGCAAGTCGATTCAGCAACGAGCGATCGGCGGAGCTGTCGAGCATGATTCGCGTGAGTCGTTCGACGGTCAGGTCGTGGTGCGGGCGTTCGAGGAGCGTGATCTCGTCATTCGGGGTGACGGGGCCGGGCTCGATGACTCGAAGGTAGAATCCGGTGTAGGCGACGGAGTTGACGAGTTGCGGCAGGTCGGGGCGGTCGTGTTTGAGGGCCAGCTTGCCGCAGGGTTGTCGAGGCTGGCTGATTTGCACGGTGGCTCGTCCGACGCGAAGGGTGTCGCCGACGCACACGGCGGCTTCCAGCAGGCCCTCGGTCGTCAGGTTCTCGCCGAAACCGGGGACCTGCATCTCGACGCCCAACGCATCGGACCAGTGGGCGTAGTGCTCGTGCGGGTAGCAGCAGGCGGCCTGGTCGGGGCTGCCATGCACCTTCAGATCGGAGACGCGGTCGCCATCGAAGCCGGTTTCGTCCAACTCGACCGGCCGGTTTACGGGACGCCGATTGATTGCGGAGCTGAGTCTTCTGTGGCCGCGGACGAGAAGTTGCGGTCGGCCGATGTTGAGCGAATGTACGCGCATTATGGGATTATTGTCGCCCCGGACCCACCTAACAACCGCCGACCACGGAAAGGCGGGATTGCACACCACCCGAGGATCGCTACGGCTCCAGCCTGCGAGGCAAATGCTGTTGGGACAGTGAATTGGGTCGCCGAGCGAAACACGCCCGTTTGCGACTTGGAACGAGGGCAAGTCGGTGATAGAGTTGTGCGGTTTGGGGCATTACGGGTGGCCCATCGGTTGACCCGTGCCGCGGCGGCGCGTGCGCGGCGTCGAGGTAATGCAAGTTCACGTGATTCGAGCGATCTGGACATTGACGGCGGCGGTGTTGTTGACGCTGATGATCGGCGTGCCTGTGCTGACGGTCTGCCTGTTGCTGCCGTGGCGGTGGGGTTTTGATCGGTGCTTCAGCGTCTGGTCGCGCGGCATTCTGGCGGCCACGGGCATTCGGTTGACGGTAACCGGACGCGATCGTCTGACGCCGGGCATGAACTACTTTTTCGTCGGGAACCACCAGAGCATGATGGACATCCCGGCCATGACGCTGGCCACGCGGGGCCGGATTCGATTCATGGCCAAGAAGAGCCTGTTCCGCATTCCGTGGTTCGGGTGGATCATGCATATATTCGGGTTTGTCCCGATCGACCGGTCCAACGCGCGAAGGGCCAGCGAGGCGATCGACAAGATGTTTGACAGACTTACCCGCCGCGGAGGATCCATGTTGGTCTTTCCGGAAGGATCTCGGACGACGGACGGGACGCTCGGTCGGTTCAAGCGGGGTTCGATTCGGGTGTGTCAGCGCTCCGGACTCGCGGTGGTTCCGTTTGCGATTGACGGTACGTTTTCCGTACATCGCCGGGGGGAGTTCTTCATCCGACCGGGGCCGGTGCGAATCGTGCTGGGCGAGCCAATCGAGTCCGGCGAGGTGTCCGGTATGAGTCCGGACGCGTTGCTGGAGCGCGTGCGCGAGACGGTGAGCCGGTTGCTGGCTCGGTCGGGGAGCAAGCCTGTGACGGCGGGCGTCGCGATGGCGGCGTGTGGGGGTGTGTTGTGATCGAACAGTCGCATGCGACCGGCGAACGAATTGCGGACCGATTGCGGGGCCGGCATCTGCTCGTGACCGGTTCGACGGGTCTGCTGGCGAAGGTCTTTACGGAGAAGCTGCTGCGCTGCGTGCCGGAGATAGGTGGGATACACCTGCTGGTGCGGCCCCGGCGTTCGGATCAGTTGACCAGCGAACAGCGCGTGGAACGCGAGGTGTTGGGCTCGACGGTTTTCGATCGGCTGCGGGCCTTGATCGGCCCGCGATTCGAACCGCTGTGCCGCGAGAAGATCCAGGTCGTCGACGGCGACCTGATGAAGGAGCATTTTGGTCTGGAGGACGACGCATACGAGGCCCTCGCCGGCAAGATCGATACGGTAGTCAATTCGGCGGCCACCGTAACGTTCGACGAGCGTCTGGATATCGCCCGATCGCTGAACGCGTTGGGGCCGTCGCGGCTGATGCGGTTCGCGCGGGACTGCGGCAACGTCCCGTTCATGCAGGTCTCGACGTGTTACGTGAGCGGCAAGAAGACCGGCGACATTCCGGAGGAAATGCACACGTTGTTGCGTGGGGCGCCGGTCGACCTCGACGCCGTCATCGAGGAGATGAAGCGAGAGTGCGACCGGATTCTGGAAGAATGCGGCGAGGGCGTGGAGTCCGAGCGCAAGAAACTGATTGCGGCCGGAATGGATTTCTCCCATCGCTACGATCGGAATGATACGTATACCTTCACGAAGTGGTTGGGGGAGCAGCTCGTTGACCGTGACCGGGGCGACGTGCCGGTCGTGATTCTCCGTCCGGCCATCATCGAGAGCAGCCTGGAAGAGCCGGTGCCGGGCTGGATCGATGGGCTTCGGATGGCCGATCCGATGGTGATCGCTTACGGGCGGGGGAGTCTGACGGATTTCCCGGGCGAGGCCGACGTTCCGATCGACATCATTCCGGTGGACCTGGTTGCGAACGCGATGATCGCGGCGTTGGAGGGGCCGGGGGCGTTGCCGGGGCTGAAGGTCTATCAGGTGGGCTCCAGTGCGGGCAACACGATGCTGGTGTCGGAGTTTGTGAAATACCTCGAAGAGGGTTTCCAGCGGCGTCCGATGCTGGATGAGAAGGGGCGGCCCATTCGTGTCAGGTCCTTCGGGATTGTCGACCTGGAGTCGTACCACCGAAAGTGCGATCGTCATTTGGCGCGGGCGATGCGAATTCGCGAGTGGCTGACGCGCTGGAACGTGTCGACCCAGAAGCGGCGTCGAATCAGTTCGGCGATCGTTCGAATCGAGCAACTGAAGTACTTCGCATCGATCTACTCGCCGTACACGCATCTGGACTGCCGTTTTCTCGACGGGCAATTGCGGGCTCTGGCGGATTCGTTGCACCCCGAGGATCGGAAGGCGTTTCCGTTTGACGTAGCGGCGATCGACTGGCGCGAATACGTCGTGAATCGGCATGTGCCCGGGCTTCGTAAGTTCGTGCTGGCCAGCGCCCGCGAGGGTCAGCAGCCGATTCCGATGCCGCGGGACGCCGAGCCGGATGATGTCGGCGTGCAGCGGTCCATACAGAAGTCGACGACGATCTTCGACGCATTTCAGCATACGGCGCGGCTTTGCGGCGAAAAGGTGGCGTTGCAAATGGGTCGCGGGCGGCGTTGGGTTCGATATACGTTTCAGGA
>JAPULF010000322.1 GCA_027295245.1 Planctomycetota bacterium | reverse complement strand
ACCCGGCCCGATCGAGGGCCGCCTGCCAAGCCACGGGATTTGGTACCGCCCCTAGGCCGTTCGCCCGGGTAGCGTGGCGATGGTCGAAGGATCGCGGAGTGGCGCCCGTTTCCGTCGGCGGTGTCGTCTTCCGCGCCGTTCGACTTGACGCCCCCAACATCCGCTGCCCGACCGCCGGCTCAACGCAAATGCCCAGAACGACCCCCAGGACCCCAAATCGACACAAACGCAAAAACCTGTCGGACATGACACATCCTCCGGATCGGAGCCGAAAACAGCGGCCATGGTATGTATCGGCATACGCGCAGGACGCTCAGAAAGACTATTCCTTCACAAGAAGAGACCGGTGCAACCGGCGTTGAACTGTTCGTCGTAGTCCCCTAGTTTGGGTACAGTCGATTACATCCACGCGAAGGAAGCCGTGACGAAGCATAGGGTCGGGGATGTGATGCCTGGAGTTCGGAAAACGAAAGGCCCTTAAAGTACAAAGTGCCCGCAAGTAAACCGACAGACTGGGACGCGCTCTGGGATCGATACCGCGAGTTGATGCCCCAAATCCATCGGGGCTTCGCGTATTGGCGTTCGCAGCCTGGCAACCCCAAACACTGGAACGGATGGCAGCGGGCTCTCAAGAAACGGGACGTACTTGATCGGGACTTGGGGTTGGCGATTCAGACTCGGCATCGTGACGATATCGCGTGGTTGGCCCGGGCGCTTTCGGACGACGACCGAAAGTGGATGGTGGCCAGGGCATGCAAACGCGGCAAGAATGTGCCGAAGCGGCTTTTCGAGCCGATGTTGCGGGCCGCGGTCTACGAAAGAAACCCCAGCCGGAACCGGGCGTTTGTTGATCTCGGTCTCAAAGCATTCGGTCATCGCCGGGTTATCGTCAGGCTGCTCGCCTACATCGAAGTCGGGAGCGAATTCGAGATGGCCGGCGCTGTGAATGCCCTTTACTGGTCCCGGCGGGCGACCGGCTGCGCGGATTTGGGGCCGCGAGTCCACGAAACATTCTTGAGAGAATTCGTTCGCAACGATGACGTTGACGTGCGCCGTAGCCTGATAGGTCAGCTTGAACTTCGAAACCCGCAGGTCTATTCCGAGTCGAGCAGGCCGCTCGTCAAGCAGGCCATCACGATCGCGGAAAACAGCCCAGATGAATATATTCGCCACCGCGTCAAAACCCAACTCGGCGCCAGGCCTCCCTACCAACCGCTTCCGCCTCGAGGCACTCCGGCGGTTGAGACCGGTCCCCTGCGAAGAGCCGTTCGTACCCTGCTGGCGGCGTTTCGGCTGCGCTCGCTTTGGTGATCGGCGACGGGCGCCTTCCAATTGCCGGCCCTACTCGACGAGGTTTTGGCCCCACTTCAGCTTGTTGACAAGTGTCTGCCATCCGCTCCGATCGGGATTTCGTACGTGCTGGAATTGCTCACGCGCCGCCCGTACGAGCACGCGCGTTCCGGCCGGCACGGAACGAATGATCTGCCCGTCCAGCACCGCGGCGGTGCCTTCGTTCGTTTCGCGGGCGGCAACCTCCACGCGGCTGTCGGCCCGCAAGACGACCGGGCGATGGCTGAGCGTGTGGGGGGCCATCGGCGTCATGATGATGGCATCGGCCTCGGGCTGAAGGATCGGCCCGCCGCAAGACATGTTGTGGGCCGTGGAACCCGTCGGCGTCGAGAGGATGAGGCCGTCGCCGACGATGGTCGTGACCGGCTCGCCGTTTACCTCAACCGAGAGGCCGACCGTCCGGAACGGCGTCCCGGCGCGAAGGACGCAATCATTCAGCGCGATTCCGCGCCACGTGCCTCCGCCCGGCTCGGCCACGACGACCTCCAGCATCATTCTTCGGCTGACGAGCTTGTCGTCGCGGATGATCTGTTCGAAATGCTGTTGCAATTCGTCCACGGTAAAGTCGGCCAGGAATCCGAGCTTTCCCAGATTGACGCCGACAATCGGAACCTGCCGGTCCATCATGGCGTGGCCGGTGGAGAGGATCGTGCCATCCCCGCCCAGGACGATGACCAGGTCCGGGTGGGCCTTGTTGATCATCTCGATATCGCCGGACAGGTCCGAACCGATCAAGACGCCCAGCCCGTCCAGCCACTTGGAGAGTCGATCAAAAGCGGCGCGGACTTGGGGTTTGCCGGCATTTCCGATCAGGAATACGCGTCGGGTCGGGTGGATGGACGTCATCGGGGAATCGCCGTGAGCATAGGAGTCGATTATACGATTCTGCGGCTCAAGTCGGAATCGCGATCGTTCGAGCCCGTTTCGTACGAATGACCACTACCAGGCGCGAGTTCGGTTTTCGGCACTCGATTTCTTCCCCGCCATCTGACCCAAATCGGGACCGGGCGGTTTTCTTGCAGCATGATCTGTGGAACTCGCACCCGATAGGTCGGGCACACGTTTTGATGCCGTGTTGCAGCCCAAATCGCCAGTGGGCCCATAATCGGGCTTGACCGTCTATTCGTTAGTCGTTTATTATACGAGCGTTAGGCGCGTTTTGATCCGTCCGGCGAATCGACACATCCCGTGTCGCAAGGGCTGGCAAGACACCTTGGTGAAGTGAATAATTCGCCTGAAGGGTTCGTTGTGGCCAGCCAGTCTGCGACCGATGCTTGCCGCGTTTTATCGGGCTATGGCAATCAGCCGCTTGCAAACGGTCAGACTGTGGACCGTGGATCATTGGGACCGGTGTCCGAGGAGTAATCAGCAATGGCGACTTTCCAATATGAAGCCATGAACGCAGCCGGGCAAGAGGTCAAGGACGAAGTCGAGGCCAACACTTCGGAAGATGCGATCACAAAGATCCGCAACCTCGGCTACTTCCCGACCAAGGTTCGACAAAAAGGCGGGGCGAAGAAGCAGGCCGCGACCACAGGGACCGGGCTCAAGAAGCGCGGCGGCGGCGGCTTGGGGGGCGTTTCCAAGAAACTATTGACCCAATTCACACGACAACTGTCGACGCTCATGGACGCCGGTCTCCCCATTCTCCGTTCGTTGCGGATTCTGGAACAACAGCAAAAGCCGGGTCCGCTCCGCGTCACCTTGCGGCACGT
>JAPULF010000321.1 GCA_027295245.1 Planctomycetota bacterium | reverse complement strand
CGTGGACCAGCTCGCGGCCCTCGAATTGGCCCGAGCCTATTTCGATCTCGGTAAGCGATCTCGGGCGCTGACGGTTCTGCACAAGGCGGCCACGCTTCAGTATTCCGGAATCGCCTACGACATGATCGGAGATATTCTTCGCGAGCACGGCGAGTTGCCGCCGAAGCGACCGTCGCATTCCAGAATCGTGAAATCGCTCAAAAGATTCGATCGCCGCGTGTTGGACTACCACAAAAGGCCGAAAGAGTTTCTCAGTTTCAACATGCGCTTCGAGAATCTCCCGATCGCCGCGGCCCGACCCGTCAATGTCGTCTTGCACCTCCAAAACGTCGGTGCCGTCCCCATTTCGTTCGGCGACGGATACATGGCCCGTCCCTTGGTCGCCATGAGCGTTCGGATCGGAAAGGACCCGGGCAAACTCCATTCGAACTACCTTCAAGTGATGATGAATTCCCGGCGGATACTGATGCCCGGCGGCACGATCCAGAAGACCGTCGCAATCGACATAGGTCCGATCCGCGAACAACTGATTCGGTCCGCGGCCCGCCCCCAAACGATCGAGGTTTCCGCCCTTTTCGATCCGGTTTATCGCGACGGTGAGCTTTCGTCCGGGCTCGGGACGATTTCGGCCGATCCCATCGTGGCGCTTCGCGATCCCATCGACACCGGCCGGGACGCGATTGCGGCTTCGATTGACAGCGCGCGATCCGGGGATACCGTCGCCCGGATCGAGGTGACCGATGCGTTCGGCGCGCTGCTGGCGGCCGCGAAAAGCGAGACTTCAACGCCCGCCCTTGAAGGCGTCGATTTGGGTGCAATACGAGAGACGCTCGCTTCGCTGCTGGTGGACCATGACTGGCGGGTCAGGGCCCATGCGATGGTTGCGTGCGGCTGGTCGCCGCTCGACGCCACGCTGACTTCCGCCGCGGCCGGCGCCGTGCGGGACGAGAACGCGGTGGTTCGAATGCTGGCGGTCCGGTTGTTTGCCGAGCAGCAAGGTGAGAAGTTTCATCAAGTGCTCGAGGCGATGAGCAAGGGCGATCCTGATCGGCTCGTTCGGATCATGGCCCGCAGCTTTGTTCAACACACCGGGGTTGCCGCAAACCGCGTTGACACCGCGGAAACGCCCTGAAACGCAGGCGACACGCGCCCTCGCACCAGCCGGTTCGCTCCGCGTCGGTCCGCGGGAAACAACCTATGTGTCGTCGAGGGTTCGGTTGCGGACGTATTTCGGTGGTTCATGGTCCGTTCGCGGAACGGCCGGATCGAGGAGTTCATCGTCCGCCGTCGGCCGGGCGGTTGTGAAATCGAGACGTGATTGGAAGTACCCCACGAGCACTCGCCGAAAGCGCGAGCGGAAATACGGTACCAACAGAGCGAGGCCGAACAGGTCGGTCAGGAATCCGGGGGTGATCAGCATGGCCCCGGCCAAGAGTACCAAGGCCCCATCGGCCAACTCGGCGGTCGGCAGACGGCCGGCCTCGATCTCGGCATTGATTCTCGTCAGGATTCGAAGCCCTTGCCGTTTCGCGAGCGATACCCCGATCAGGCCGGTCAGGACGATCAACGCCAGGGTAGGGCCCAGTTGCAGAATCGCCCCCACACGCAGCAGAACCATCATTTCGGCAAAAGTAACGACGATGAAAATCAACAACAGCTTTGCCAGCACTGGAATCGGCCTTTCGTTCGCCGAATTGGGCGAAGTACGCCGATATTATAGCTGGCAACAGCCCCGCCGCGGATTGGCCGGCGTTTTGGGTGCAATGGTTCGCTCGTTGCCTTTGAGATGATGGGTGCGATTTTGACTATTCGGAGTCTATCTGTATAGTCTGCGACGTCTTGGTGCGGCAGCGATGCCGACGGCTGCGTTGGAAGGGCAGGATGTCGGAAGGTTCAGGGACGATCCGCGGATGTGCATGTTGTCGATGGCTGTTGATCGCGGCGTGCAGCGTCTTCGCTTTGACGCAGTTCATGGGGTTGCTGCAACTCCGCCCGGACATTGTCCAGCCACAGCCGGTGGCCGATCCGACCGGCCGCGCCATTGATCGAATCGAGTTCACCGGCCTCGTCAATGTCGATCCCGCCGTGCTCTTCACCGTCATTCGCAGCGCCCCGGGAGATATCTGGGATCGGGATACTGTCGCCGAGGACTGCGCCCGCCTCGCCGCAACCGGAAAGTTCGAGGGAAGTCCCTACGCCGAGGCCCGCGAAACGGACGGGTTGCTCGTGCTCGTGTTCGTCGTCCGGGAGCGCCCCTTCCTGACCGAGATCACGTTTGTCGGGCACTCCAAGTTCAAGACCCACGACCTTCTGAACGAGATCGGCATTTCGGTCGGTTCGCCGATCAGCGAATTCCTCATCGATCAGGCCCGCGATCAGATCACGGCCAAGTACAAGGAGGCCGGCTACGCGTACGTCACGGTCGAAGTCGATCGCAACGTCCTGGACACCGAACAAAGGGTCCTCTTTCGGATATCCGAAGGACCGCGCATCAAGGTCCGTGACATCGTCTTCGAGGGCAACGCGGCATTCGGCAGACGAAAGCTGATGGGCCTCATCGAGACGGAAACGTACATCTGGCTCTTCCGAACCGGATCGTACGACGAGGAAACGGCCGAGCGCGACGCCGCCGCAATACAGAAACATTACGTCGACCGCGGCTATCTCAATGCCAGGGTCGGTTTCCGCGGGGACGTCGACGAAGAGGACGATCTGAGCCTGATTTTTCAAATTGAGGAAGGCGGGCTGCACTTGATCAAGACGATCGTATTTGATGGCAATACGGTCTTCGACGACGATCAACTGCTGGCGGCACTCAATGCGGACGTCGGCGGCCCGGTCGACGTGGACATCCTCACCGCCGATCGGAATCGAATCATCGCCGACTACGGTCGCCTGGGATACGTCTACTGCGATGTCGTTCCGTCGCGCGTTTTCGATGAAGAGGATCCCTACGTCAACCTGACCTTTTCGATCAACGAGGGCGAGCAGTATCGCATCGGGGAAGTCGTTATACGCGGCAACCGCTACACCCGGGACAAGGTCGTGCGCCGGGAGTTGCGGTTCTTTCCCGAGGAGCTGTACGACACCGAGGCGACCGGCAAGGCGGAACAAAGGCTGGTCGAGACGCGCCTGTTCAGCGAGGCCACGATCACGCCTCAGGGCGTTTTGCCCGGCGTCCGCGATGTCCTCGTGGACGTGGCTGAAACCGAGACAACCTCGCTTCTGTTCGGGGTAGGCGTCACGACCAACAGCGGATTGGTCGGATCGATTTCCATCGAACAGCGGAATTTCGATCTGTTTGATTGGCCGCGCAGCGCGGCCGAGTTCTTCGGGGGCCGTTCGTTCCGCGGGGCCGGCCAGACCCTGCGTTTGCAAATCGAGCCCGGCACCGAACTCACCCGAGGGCTCATCGAATTCCGCGAGCCCTATCTGCTCGATAAGGAACTCGGCTTCAATATCGGGGCCTACATCTTCCAGCGCGGCCGCGACGCCTACAGCGAAGAGCGGTTCGGCTTCAGCACGAGCATCGACAAGCGATTCCGCGAGGGCTTCCTCCGCAATTGGGCCGCCGAACTGGCGCTGCGTTTCGAGGCCGTCAGGGTCAAGGACGTGGACCCGTTCACGGCGCGCGACATCGAAGATGTCAAGGGCAACAACTGGATCACCTCCCTTAAGGGCACCCTGGTCCGCGACACGACCGACAGCCGCTGGCTGCCGAGCGAAGGCAATCGCCTCCAGTTTTCCTGGGAGCAGGCCGGTGCATTGGGCGGCGACTTCACCTTCAGCAAGTTGATCGGACAGTATGACCACTACATTACCGTCAAGCGGGACAGCTTTGATCGCAAGCACATCCTGCAATTCGGCGCTACCGTCGGCAACATCTTCGGCAACGCTCCGGTCTTCGAACGATTCTACGCCGGCGGCATCGGCTCGATCCGCGGGTTTGAATTTCGCGGTATCAGTCCGCGAGACGGAGCCCGCAGTGACCGGATCGGCGGCGATTTCATGATGTTGACGAACGCTCAGTATTCCTTCCCGCTGGCCGGAAAAAATATCCGCGGCGTCACCTTCCTCGATATGGGCACGGTCGAAGATAACTTCAAACTCACCAACTTTCGGGCGAGCGTCGGTGTCGGAGCCCGAATCTACATCAAGTACTTCGGCCCGATTCCGCTGGCGTTCGATCTCGCATTCCCCATCGCAGAGGACAGCGAAGACGACACCCAGGTCTTCAACTTCTCGTTCGGAACGACCTTCTGATGTCCGTGTGACGATGATTCGGCGGCGCGGCCTTCGTGCTTTGTCCGCGGCATTCGATTTGCTGTAGTGTCACCCCTTGTGGGTGACGAATTTCGCGCGTCACGATGCGAATGGCGTTATTCCCGATTGCCTGTGCCCGGGCCGAGCGTCGACTTAGCGCCGTTGTGCTTGACGATCAGCGGACTCCCCTCTCGCGGCCGATAGCTCTCGAACAAGCGATTCCGTAGCGTGCCCGTCGTCAGCTTGCCGGATTGGATATCGGCGTCGAAATCCGGTACGCGTTCCGGGGGAATCCCGACCAGGTAGAATGACGCCACGTCCTTCTCCACGATGGTCAGGCCGGGTCCGTCCGCCGCATCCTTCGAACCGACCCGATGGATGACCCGTGCCGGCGGGGGTGCGGCGGCATTGACACCGAATTCGATGGTCGCGCCGTTGCCGTCGTCCTCGACCAGCACCACCGAGTTTATGCGAAGAAAGACATTGCCATGGATCCCAATCGGCTGAGCCCGGCGCCCGGCGGATCCCAGGTGAATCCCGCGATTGCTTGCTCCGAAGCCGTCCAGCAGGTTGTTCCTTAGAATGGTGGCTTGCTTGTGATGCGGTGTGCGGTCTTCGCCGTCGCGCGGTACAAGCCGCGGTTGCGGCGCCAACAGCGAATGTGCCGGGCCGAGCAGCAGATTCCGCTCGAACAATGACCCGGACGGAAGCGCCGCCACGAGACGGTGCGTCTTCGAACTCCTCAGGACGGTCCGGGGCGTGCGAGGATTGTTCTTGCTGCTTGCCCCGTTCGTCGGTGTCTTGATAGTCGGCAGGGTGATTTCGACCTCCAGCCGTGGAGCCCCGATCATCACGTTGCCTGTCATCAATCGCGATCCATTCAACACACAGGTGGAACCGCCCCGAAAAATGTTGTTCTCAATGACGGCGCCGGCATACTCACAATTGAGGGCGTAGCGCCCATCGTCGTTCATGGATGTGTTATGGACATAATTGCCGGTGATCCGAACATCCGATTTCGGCAACGCGTTCACGGCCACGGCGACGTAAGGGCCGATCAGGATGTTGTCGGTCAACTGCACGGAAATGGACTCCAGTGAGATCGCGCACGAAAACCGGTTCCTCGAGACCAAGGCAAGATCGGGCGGGGGCTGTCCTCGAACACCGGCTATTTCGAGGGCCACTCGCTCGGTCTCATTCGTGAACAGGTTGTCGAGCAGACTGATCCGGCTACCGTCGGCCGCCGAGATCTTCACGCGCGTCGATCGATCGAACGTACAATGCGTCAGTGACAACGTGTGGGCCCCGCCGGCGACCTTGAAGGTGATGGCGGGCCGGGCCACAAGTATTTGTTTCTTCATGACCTGCTTGGATTCCACTTCACCGAGCCCTTCGAAGCGGACGTGCTCCCAGACGACGCGACCGGGCGTCTTCTTCGGAGGCGGCGGCTTTTCGCGCGGATTCTTGGAATGAAACGATGCGCTGGTCGTTTCGCCTCGAACATTCACCACCAATCGGCCCGGCTGCGATCCGGCGCGCGTTCGAAAGACCACCGGCCGGTCGGGTTCGCTGAGAATCTCCAGGTAGCCTCTGAATCCCTTATTCCACCCGCCGACCGTCAGCGTCGGTCCGTGTCGTTTGCGCCGATCGGCGAACTCGACGATCGTACCGGGAAGAATGGTTACCTTGGCGCCGTCGATCGTGAGGTCGTCCGTCACGATGACCGTGCCGGACCAGGTCTCATCTTTTTGAATGATGCCGCGAACCCTTCTGACGGAGGCCGACGAGTCACCCTCCTGTGCCGGGACCGACGCCGCCCACGTGCAAACCAACGTGCCTATCGCAATCGACAAGACCACCCGGCAAAGAGTTGACATTGGCTTATCCTCGCAATTCGATGGACTGACCGGCCAGAAAGCTCCTGAATGCGTCCTGGAATCCAGAGACATCCTTGTCTTCGAGTGTTCTGTCGTCGAGCCCCGCTTCCGCGCGAAGCGTCAGGCTGCGTTTTCCCGGTGGAAGCGACTTGCCCTCGTATGACTCGATGAACGTGAGCCGTTTCAACAGCGGATGCTCGAATTCGGCGATGCGCTTGCTGATTGCCGAATAACGCTGCGTCGCGTCGATCAGCACGCTGAAGTCGAGTTGTACCTGCGGGTACTTCGGCGGAGCCACGAGCTTCTCATGGCGGCCGTGCCGTTCGGATAGAGCGGTCAGATTCAACTCGGCGATCGCGATTGACCAGGATCGCAACCGCTCGTCGATCCTCTGGCTGCACGCCAGCGGAAGCAACGTGACGCGTCCGACCTCTTCATTTCCGACGACAAGAGCCGCCAGCCGATCGCGGTCCTCCCAAGGATGCGAGGCCGAAGTCTCGACATAATCCACGCGATCTTCGAGGACCTGGCGTCCCCAGCCGTCAAGAATCTTGCGCATGCGGTTCCACAGCTCGCCGTCCGATCTTGCCCCGGACTGCGCCGCGACGAGGCCGAGACTGCGATGCTGCGCGGCCTCTATGTCCTTCCGACCGTGGTGAAAGACACTGCCGATTTCAGCAAGTTGAAACCGGGCATGGTGATGTCGATTCCGCTCCGCGAACGCGATCAGGCCCGGTATCAGCGTATTGCGCAATCGAGCGCATCCCTCGGCGGCCGGATTGTGCAACGTGATGCACTCGCCGGGATCGAATCCGATTTTCTTCAGCCATTCGTCTTCGTACCAGATATAGTTGTAGACCTCGACGAAGTCGTTACCGAGGCAAAGATAATCCAGGGTTCGCTGCTCGATGGCGAGCTGGGGAGAGCTCGGAAAGAACCGGGCCGTCATCCGTGGAAGTTCCGGTTCAATGTTGCCGTACCCGATGAATCGGGCGATTTCCTCGATCACGTCCTCTTCGATCTCGACATCCTTGGTGGCCCGGAAGGACGGCGGCGTGACGCGAAGCGACTGATTCGAAAGCGGCTCACACGTGAATTCGATGGCCGTCAGAATATCCGTGGCCGACTCCGGTGTGACGGTGCTACCAATGAGCCGAGAGGCAAAGTCGCAGTCCAATTCGATCGGATTCGGCGCCCGCGGCGCGGGATAGCAGTCGCTGAGCGTGCTCGCCGATTCGACGCCGGGCAGCTCGTCGGTTGCCAGCTTGTGAAACCGCGCGATCCCCAAGACCGTGTTGGCCGGATCGAGCGACTTTTCGAACCGGGTACTCGCCTCAGTCCGGTGTCCCATGGCCGTGGCGGCCCGCCGTATCGTGGCGGCGTCGAAGTTGGCCGATTCCAGAAGAATCGTATCCGTCTGTGCGCCGACTTCGGTATCAGCCCCGCCCATGATGCCCGCGATCGCGACCGACTTGCGATCGCACTGGATCATCAGCGTATCGGGCGGCATGGTCCGTGTGACTCCGTCCAGGGTCGTGAAGCGCTCGTCCGGCCGGGCGAGCCCGACTTGAATGTTCGCGAGTTTCGCTCCGTCAAAGGCGTGCATCGGCTGACCCAGTTCGGCCATGACGTAGTTGGTCAGATCGACCAGCAGATCGATCGGACGCATACCCACAAGTGCCAGGCGAACCTGCATCGCCAGCGGGCTTGGCTGCGTCTTCAGCCCCCGCATCATCAGTCCCGTATAGCGCGGGGCCAGCATCGGGTCGTCGATTTCGATCGCTATCTCGGGCAAGGCGTCATTCCGAAGCAATGCCGGATCGGTGATCGGATACGGTTTGAGCGGCGATTGCAAGATCGCCGCCAGTTCGCGGGCTATCCCGTAGTGGCCCCAGAGGTCCGGACGGTGCGTGATCGACTTGTTGTCGATTTCGATGATCCAGTCGTCAAACAGCGCCCAATCGATCGGCGCGCCGGGCTCGGTCCCCGGCGGCAGGAACAATGCGTTGGCGCCGATTTGCACCAGCCCCAGCCCCTGGCCGGCCACGATCATTCCCTGAGACTTTCGCCCGGCCGGGTCCGTCTCGCCGAACGTGTGTCCCCCCACGGTCGCGCCGGGCGGACCGAACACGACGGTTTTCCCGGCCAGTAGATCCGGCGCCGCCGACAACGTCACGTATTGCTTCCCGGCATTGAGCGTGACAAGCCTGAGCATGTCTTCACCGGAGGCCCGCTCGACGTTCGTAATCCGCGCCGCCACCAGCCCGGTGAAGTTCGGCTCGACGTGCTCGATTCCGTCCACCTCGGCCGTCGTGGTGGTGAATTTCAGCGCCAGCTCACGCGGGTTCGCACTCGCGGGAATGTCAACGAAGTCCTTGAGCCAGTTCAGAGATATCAGCATCTTGTCAACTAACTCGCGCTCCGCTCAAGCGCGCCGGAGAAACCAGCCCGCGCAGATCTCCGCTGTTCATAATCCGAATGTCCGCAACGCCGTATTTCATCATCGCCAGGCGCGTGAGTCCCAGCCCGAACGCAAACCCGGTGTATTTCCGCGGGTCGATCTTTCCGTGACGCAGCACGTTCGGGTGAACCATGCCGCAAGGAAGGATCTCCACCCAACCCGACTTCTTGCACGTTGGGCAACCGGCGCCTTCGCAAATGGCACAGGACATGTCCAACTCGAATCCCGGCTCGACGAACGGGAAAAATCCGGGCCGCAATCGAACCTTGACATCGCGCTGAAACACCTCGCGCAGCAATAGCCTCATGAACGCGATCAGGTGTGCCACCGAAATGTCCTTGTCGATCAGCAGCCCCTCGAGTTGATGAAACGTATTCTCGTGCGACGCGTCGATCGCCTCGTAACGAAAACACCGCCCGGGCGCAATCACGCGAAGCGGCGCCCCCCAACGCAGCATCGCCCGCACCTGGCACGGGCTGGTATGTGTTCGCAACAGCCAGCCGTTCGTCAGCCAGAACGTATCCTGGGCGTCGCGGGCCGGGTGCATTTCCGGAATATTCAGGGCCTCGAAGTTGAAGTATTCGGTTTCCATTTCCGGACCACCGACAACCGCAAAACCGAGCCCCGTGAAGATCCGCTCGACCTCGCGCTGCATCGCCGTCACCGGGTGAATCTGCCCCTGCTGCGAGACCGTCGGCGGCATCGTAGGATCGAATGTCGCGGCCCGCTTTCGCTCGCCCTCGATGTTCGCGGAGCGGAGGGCGTCCTGGGCGGCCTTGAATTTCGACTTGACGGCGTTCTTGGTCTCGTTGATCGCCTTTCCGGCCGATCCCCGCTCGTCCGCCGAAAACTGCTTGATGGACTTCAGCGCCTCCGCCAACGGCCCCTTTGTCAGCTTCGACTCCGCGGCCCGCAGTCCGTCGATCGATTCGGATGCCTCGATCGCCGCCGCCGCGTCGGCTTTGATCCGCACCAGCAAGTCTTGTAACGCCGTCTGGTTCATGGGGCCCTCTTCGACAAACCGTGCCGAGACCCCTATTTAAGGCCGCCGGCCCAATCGAACAAGCGCCGCCGCCGAAGCGATCCTTCGAATCGTGCGATTGGCCTGGGAGCAAGAGGTGCAACGGTCGTCGGCGGGGGCACGCTTGCCGCTAGGGGCACCCTTCGTTCAGAAGGCAAACGACGAACCCCCCGACATCGCGTCCGTCGATGACTCCGTCGCAGTTTATGTCGGCCCGGTTGATGTCGCAGCCGGCGAAGCTCTCGGGATCGATCAGCGCCTGCACGAACCGGGGGAGGTCGTCGAGCTGGACCTGCGTGTCGCAGTTCATGTCAGCGAGGTTTTGCGATCCTTCCGTGATGCGGGACTTGTCGAGCCCCGGCTCCCACTGCTGAAAGATGAAGAAAAACTCGGGGTCGCCGTAAAAATACGTCACCTGAGTCACGCCGGTGATGATGGTGTTCCAGTCGGCGTCATCGCCCTGACCCGATCCGTTCTGCACGACCCAACCCGTCGGCAGGGTCGGGCTTTGCGACGGCACGGGAAAGTCGAACGACTTCCAGCCCTCGCCGGGCTCGGGCACGTCTTCCGGACCGACGATATAGGTCGACAGCCCGCCGCCGGAGAGAATGAGCGACAAGGGCCGGCCGCCGGCGCCGAAGTCGACGGTGTGCAGGATCAGGTCGATCCCCAACGAAGTGACGTCCCTTGCCCGATAGTTACCGACGAACACGCCGCCGTTGCCGAGTTCGGTCCGCGGCTGCGGCGCGAAGGTGTCGAGGCAGTTCAGACCGACACAGGTACTGTGGAGATACGCCCCCGGATTACCGCCGGCCACTTCGATCACTTCAATCCCGTTGCCCGGGGCACCGAAGTAGCTCCAGCCCCCCATGTTGCCGCCTCCGTCGAAGGTCTCGACCTGCACCTCCTCCTGGTTGGCATGAACCACCTCGACAAGCGAGGCGACGACAACGAAATACCCTATCCAGCAATAGAAAACCGTGCGCGCGGCTCGCATATGCGCTCCCCTTCCTCCAGGACGAATGCCCGGTCTCGCCCAACATGATAACCGATTCGGGCCGCACGTTGCTTGACGTCGGGTGGCTCCGCGCATCGGGTGCATCTTGGGCCCCAAATCCCCGGGTCGTGGACGCCATTGCGCAGCATAGACCGTGACTCTCACCTGCCGGCGGACCCCGAGCGGGTTTGCTCATTGTCCGGAATCGTCAATATCGCTTTGTTGGGACGAGGTCTTTTCGGGGATGATGGAAGCCCTTCAAGACCCGGGCGGATGCGCTGTCAAGAAGGGTGGGGGCGCCATGACGCGACGGGTGCCGGTCGTGACGCCCTTATCGCTGCCGCCGCGGTTTGTCGGTGACTCACTGTATCAACATGACCCCTTGTTGGGGTCCACCAATCTCGGGGCCGCCGGAAGTCAGATCGGAAAAAGAGACGGAATCGTCTACATGAAGCCCCCCCGAGCCGTTGATCTTGACTTTCTGGCCGACCAGCTTGCCGTAGAAACTGCCGCTGCCTCCCCTTTTCTCTATTGCCGACGTCGTGCTGTAGATCACGGCGTGCAGATCGATGTTGTCGGGAAGCCAGAATTGCCCGCCCATCGGATACAGTTGCAGATTCTTAGGAATCAGGGTTTGGTTGACGATGCCGCCGTCCGTAAGGTCCACGTCTCCGTCGATGTAGATCACGGTGGGTCCGATCACGTTGATGACAGATCCGCTGAAGAGATCCAACGACGAGAAGTAGTAGGTTCCCGGAAACAGTATGATGGAGTCAGCGCCGCCATCGCCGCCATCGCCGCCCTTATCGCCCTTCTTACCGCCACCACCGCCGCCGCCAGAGCCTAGCGCGAATCCGCCGCCGGCGAGCGGGTCGTTACCAAGGGTCGAAAGAGGTATAGAGTCATTATCGTTACTGAAAGGTGCATTTCCTGGGTCGACGGGCGGATAGTCGATCTCGTTTTCGAGACCTGTTTGCTCTCCGGTTACATACGAATCACCATTGATATCAACGCCGTCCTCGTCCGGCCCATAAGTAGCGTCGCCGTTGATTCCGGCAGAACTAATGAGGCGGATATGCCCGTTGCTGCACACATCACCGTTGTCGCCACCAGAACCAGGAACGTAGACACCATCGATTGAGTTGTAGCTGTCCGTGTAACTTTCCTCTCTCAGATAGACGCGGTTCAGGCCAATGATTCCGCCACAGCTCCCGGTGTTCAGCATGGCCACGGACGTCGCGGAGATGTTCGCGCTGTGTTTTCCGAGGATCGCTGCAAAAAACAAATCCACAGCGCCGTTCGGCGAGTCATCCGTACACCTCACGGTGACTTGCACGGCATTGGGATTTTCCAGCGTGGGAATGAAGTTGTACTTACCGGTGCCCTCGTCGTGAGTGGCGCGACCGAAAACAAGGTCTGCGTCAGTGTCGATCTCGAGTTGTTCCTTTCCGAATACTCCGTTTGACTGCACGATGCTGACAGCGGCTGCGCTGGCCGCGTCGAGCCTGTCACCATTTGACGCTGAACCGCCCAAGTCGATCGCGGCGGACAATGCGCCTGCGTCAGCCGCGTTCTGCAAATCGGCTCGGACGCTGCACATGAGCCCAACATCCACGGCTAACGCAATGAATCCAATCAACAGGGGAAGCGTGAGAACAACGAGTACCGTCGTCGCGGCGCGACGCTCACGCGTTCTTATCTGAGAAAGCATGCGC
>JAPULF010000320.1 GCA_027295245.1 Planctomycetota bacterium | reverse complement strand
CCCACTCAGGTCAGCTCGCTCCACCAATGATACCGCATTTTAGCCTCGCCCAAAAGACCCTCAATTGGGAGTGGGGCCCGCTGTTGACGATCGGCGGAACGGACTCTACGCTTCGAGCGACGTAAATGCGGTTGAGACGGTGTCTTGAGAAGGTCCACAAACGGTGGCTGAACCAGCCTTAAACTTACAACGGCTCGACGATCAGCATCATTTTCTGCTACGGAAACTGCATTCCCTGTCCGGAATCGTGCCCATCGGGGCTTTCCTATTTGAGCACCTGCTGACCAACTCCCGCGCTTTCGGATGGTTCGGACTGTTCAACGGCGGCCCGGAGGCATTCAACGAGGACGTCCTCTGGATTCACAACCTGCCGTACCTGCTCGTGATGGAAATCGGGCTCATTTTTCTGCCCCTGGCGTTTCACGCCCTGTACGGAATCAAGATCGCCCGCTCGGCCGAGAGGAATGTCGCCAGTTACCCCTACATGGCCAACAAGCGTTACGGTCTCCAGCGCCTCACGGGCTACGTCGCCTTCGGCTTCTTGATCATCCACTTGATGAAGTTCCGTTTCGCCCACCTCGTCGGGCTTACCGAGCACAGTTTTCTCGATCCGGCCCTGCCCGACAAATTCGCCTTGACCCAGCAAGGCCTGATGCACTGGAATCTCTGGGGTATTGCGGTGCCCGCTTGGTTCACGTTGACGATCTACGTCGTCGGGCTCGCCGCGGCGGTCTATCACTTTGCAAACGGAATATGGAGTTTCTGCGTCAGTTGGGGTATCACGGTCGGCGAAAGGGCCCAAAAGGCGGTTGGGGTGTTCGCGACGGCAGTCGGACTGGTTCTCTTCTTGTGGGGAAGTGTTAGCCTATACGCCTTCGCCACAACCGACCATGTCAGTGGAAATCCACCGACAACGGTGACCGGGAATTCCGAAATGGCGTCGTCCGACGAGGATGCGGAGTCGGGCGTCCGCGACGCCGACTGATCCGGAACCGGCAATGATCGGAACCGGCAATGAAGCGTTTAGAGTGAGAGTTCCATGGCAAGACTAAACGTGGTGATGGTCGGAGGCGGCCTGGCGGGGCTTGCCGGGGCGATGAAGCTCGCCAAGTTGGGAATACACGTCGATCTCGTCAGCATGACGCCCGTCAAGCGTTCACACAGCGTTTGCGCCCAGGGCGGCATCAACAGCGTCAACAATCAGACCCGCGAACTCGGCGACTCCGAGTGGATGCACTTCGACGACACGGTCTACGGCGGCGATTTCCTGAACAACCAGCCGCCCGTCAAGGAGATGTGCGACTGGGGACCGCGCGTCATCGACCTGCTTGACCGGCTGGGGGTTCCATTCAACCGCACGAGCGAGGGCAATCTCGATCGGCGACGCTTCGGCGGAACGCTCTATAAGCGGACCGCGTTTTCCGGGGCCACCACCGGGCAGCAGTTGATCTACGCCCTCGATGAACAGGTGCGTCGCTGGGAGACGGACGGGCTCGTCGACATGTACGAATGCTGGGAGTTTCTCGGTCCGATCCTCGATGGCAACGGCGTCTGCCGCGGCTGTATCGTTCAGGACATGTTCTCGATGCAGATCCGGGTCCTGAAGGGCGACGCCGTCATCATGGCGGTTGGCGGATGCGGGCTCATCTTCGGCAAGAGCACCATGTCGATGATCTGCACCGGCGGGGCGAACGCCCGGGCCTACCAGGCCGGCGTGAAGTACGCCAACGGCGAGTTCATCCAGGTCCACCCCACCGCGGTGCCGGGCACCGACAAGCTCAGGCTGATGAGTGAAAGCGCCCGCGGCGAGGGCGGCCGCGTCTGGGTGCCGCGCAAGCCGCAGGACGATCGCGACCCCTCCTCGATTCCGGAATCGGAGCGTTACTACTTCCTCGAGGAGCGCTATCCGACCTACGGCAACCTGGTGCCGCGCGACATCGCCACGCGCGAGATCTTCGACGTATGCGTAAACCAGGGACTGAGCGTCGAACCGGACAAACAGTGCGTCTATCTCGACCTGACCCACCTCTCCGAAGCCACGCTCCGCAAGCTCGAAGGCATCCTCGCCATTTACGAAAAATTCCAGGGCGCAGATCCCCGCAAGACGGCCATGAAGATCTTCCCGGCGGTCCACTATTCGATGGGCGGGCTTTGGGTCGATTTCGAAAAGAACGACCGCACCGGCGGGATGGTAATCGGATCGCAGCGCAATCAGGCCACCAACATCCCCGGCCTCTACGCCATCGGTGAGTGCGACTATCAGTACCACGGGGCCAACCGGCTCGGGGCGAACTCGCTGCTCTCCTGCATCTTCAGCGGCCTGATCGTCGCGCCGACGATCGAGAATTACTTGAAGTCCCGAAGGGCATCCGTCCGGGACGTGGCCGCTTCCGTCTTCGATGCCGCCGTGCGCCTGCATCGCGATCGCCACGATGAAATGGTCGCCCGAACCGGGGACGAAAACGCGTATGCCCTGCACGAGGAACTCGGACGAATCATGACGGCGGGCGTGACGGTCGTTCGCCACAACAAGACGATCGAGGAGACCCTCGCCAAGCTGGACGAGATCGCCGAGCGTTTCCGCCGTTGCCCGCTCGCCGACAAGGGCGATTGGACCAATCAAAACCTCTCGTTTACGCGGGCGCTGGGCGACATGATCATCCTCGCTCGGGCCATCACCTTGGGGGCCCTCCGGCGCGACGAGTGCCGTGGGGCGCACTACAAGCCCGAGTTCACTATCCCCGAACTCGATCCCGAAAACGGCGGCGACCTGAAGGCCCAGGCCCGCAGTTGGTGCAAGACCTTTAAATCCAACATCGACAGGTTCCTCAAGACGACCCTCGCCGAACACACGCCCGAGGGGCCGCGGATATCGTCTGAAGAAGTGGATACAAGTTTGATTCCGCCGAGACCGCGGACGTACGGGCTCAAAGGCGCAGAGGATATCGAGCGCATCTGGAGAACCGAGTTCCAGGACAGACCGAATCTCAAGGCCGCTCCGACCGGCGTCGGGGCGTGATTCAGGAGGTGAGGCGTGTTTCTCCACTCGACACGAGGATGGGTACTTATGTTAGGAACGGGCATGATGCTGACAGGGTGTCGCGACTCGGCATCTGAAAACGGCGGGCCGTCGTTGCAAGCCTCCCGCAACGCCGACGAGAGTGCAACGGTCGTCGATGCGGGGGCCGAGACGGCCGTGCCCAAGCGAAGCGATATCGCCGAGAAGCACCGATGGAACCTCGACGACATCTTCCCGAATGACGCCGCCTTCGACGCGGCATTCGACGAGGTGACATCGCGGATCGAACAGTTGGCGGCCCTCAAGGGTACACTCGCGAGGTCGCCCGACGCCCTGCTGCGGGCCCTCGAATTTCGCGATCAAACCAACGGCCGGTTTGAGCGGGTCATGCTCTATTGCGGCCTGTTGCATCACCAGGACATGGATGTCGATGCGGCCCAGGGTCGGTACGACCGCGCCGAATCGCTGGGGACAAGCCTCTCGGAGGCGATGAGTTGGTTTTCTCCCGAGATACTAAGGGTCCCCGAGGAGACCGTCTCTTCATGGATGGACCAAAACGAGAAGCTCGCCGTCT
>JAPULF010000032.1 GCA_027295245.1 Planctomycetota bacterium | reverse complement strand
GTGACGCGTTTTGGCGGTTTACGAATAGCCGCGGCACGAAGCGTGTTCGTACACGCAGTAAGCCCCTCGCGCGCGACTCGTCGCCCACAAGGGGTGACGCTACAGCGAATCCCGCATCGCTATGGTTCATGTCGCGCCGATTCTCTTTTCTGACTCGACGCATCACTCTGCAAGTCCTCTAGGACCGGCCAAGCGCAGACGACTGCCCTGCCGCATACTGACCGGATACAAGTCGCGGGGGACGCCGTCGTATTCCGGTTTCTCTAGCGGAGTCCCCTCCAGCCGCTGCAACGTGAACAGTTCAAGGTCGGTCGGATGGGTCATCAACGAGCCTGGAGGCGGCCCGACTTGATGCGGTTCCAGCGGCTCGATCAATTGCGGCGTTACCAGAACGACCAATTCGGTGTTCGATTGCTTGTAGTCCGTCGAGCTGAATAGCGTTCCGAGAACGGGCAGATCCCCGAGACCGGGTATCTTCGAGACGACGGCCTGAACCGATTGCTGCAGCAGTCCCGCGATCGCGAACGTCTGGCCGTTTCCACACTCGATCGTGGACTCGACCCGCCGCGTGGTGAAAGTGAACACCGGCAGCCCGCCGACCGCCTGCGTTCCGGGGATCGCGTCGCTGATTTCCGTCATGACGTGGATTCGCATCCGCTGTCCGCCGAGCACGGTGGGCGTAAACGACAGCCGAACGCCGAATTCCTTGTATTCAATGACGATGGCGCCCGCGACCGCACCGCCTTGGGCGACGGGTATCGGGACTTCTCCCCCGGCAAGAAACGTAGCGGTTTGTCCGCTGATGGCCACGAGGTTCGGCTCGGCTAGCACGCGGAACAGGTTGTTTTCGCGAAGGGCATTCACGAATACCTGAAGCTCTATCCGCGGAAAACCGAACGTCACATTCGTGTTCACACCGTTCACGTTCGGGGCGACGGAATATGCCTGTTGTCCCTGCAGGACGTTGGAAAGGCCCGAACTGGAGAATTGGGTCGGGTTGATCTGGTTCAGATTGTTGGCAAAGAAAAAATCGCGCGACAGGGTCGATCCGCCGATGGCCCAATTGACGCCCAACTGCCGGGAGGCCTCCTTGTCCACCTCGGCGACGATCACGCGAAGCATCGTCTGTTGATTGCCCATCACGTTCATCTGGTTACGAACCTCGCCGCCCTGAAACAGTTCGGCCAGTTCGACGATTCGCCGGGCGGTCTGCGAGTCGGGCACGCGTCCGGTCAGGACGATCGTCCCCTTCACGCTATGGGCTTGCACGTCCGCATTGGGTGACACGCTCTTGATCAGATCGTGAAGTGCGGCCAAGTCCAGCTCGACGACGACGTCTACGACGCGCTGTTGGTCGCCGAACGTCATGCGTAGCTGGGTGCTTCCGAGTGCCAGGCCCGTCACGACGGCTCGGGTCGGCGACTCCACGATGACATCGGCGATGTCGGGGTGCAGGATTTCGGCGCGATCGATCTTGACGGTTAGATCGATGACTGCGGATTGAAGCCTGGCGACCGCGATGCGCCTGGCAACGCGATCGCCGATTCGCACGTCCCGAATGAACGAAGCGTTGGTGTTGTGCCCTGACGAGCCGTTATCACCATTTGCCACCCGGGCAGGGCTCGCCAAAGCGAACAGTGCGGCCGCGGTCATCCACAGCTTCAGGTGATTGGCGCCCGCCTCCTGACGCAGTGCAATCGATGCGACGCGCGGTGATCGTCTCGGTTTGAATTCGTGCGCCGAAGATTTCATTTCGTTGATCCCCATCGAGAGTCTTCATCTCGTTTTACAATGACAGCAGGAGCGGTGCCGTCCGGCGCGCGGCGGCCGCATGGAGGCAGCGTCGGCGACGCGCTGCCTTGAAAAGGCCGAACATGTTCTGACTCGTGTGGCGCGCTTCGTAAGGCGCGAACGAATACACCTGTTCTCCGCGATCAGTGCGATCGAGCCTCGCCGTTTCGGCGCCGGATCGATCCGCGCTGCCGCCGGGCTTGCCGGCACACACAGTGACCGCCGATCAGGTTGTTTGGATTGAGTCTTGCAAGTTCAACATAAGAAACGTTTTACGGTGGGGCAAACGAATTCAGACCCATACCGGAAAAAACGCCGCCCGGGCGGAGTACGGACGTATCAAATCCCCTAGCCGGTCGATTCGGCGCCGCCGGCCGGGGAAGACGGGCTCCCCGGCAGTGTCGCTGAGTGTATACGGTTGCGGTCCCCTACAGGTACCGACGCGATTTGCCCGCAAGCGAATTGTTTCTTATGTTGAACCGGGTAGTTCACTCCCCGCGCGTGTTGCGTTACGAAATCGAAAACCCGACGTGTCCCCAAGGCCCGTGCGGGGCCGTACGCTTGCACGCCGAACCTGCAATGGAATCGAAATGATGAATCTGCGAAATCTTTTTTCCGGTTTGACGGTCCTACTTCTGACGGCACCGGTTGCGTGCCGGCCTCTTCAGGGCATTCAGGAAAATGCTCCACCACAGGGCGATGCGCCGGAACATTCGAGCGTCACAGAGTATTACGCATACCACAACGACCAGGGGATGCTCGCCGACCGCAGCATCGCCGATATTCACTTTGTGCCGCACACCGCCGAATTGTCCGGCACCGGCATCGCCCGGCTGGATCGCTACGCC
>JAPULF010000319.1 GCA_027295245.1 Planctomycetota bacterium | reverse complement strand
GATGGTGATGTCGAGGTAGGTGTCGCCGTTCATGTCGGAGGCGATGCCGCCGTAGGCCCGGCTGGACGTCGTCGGCACGGTTCGGGTATCGAGTCGATCGATTTCGGTGAAGCTCATTGTGGCCGACTGGGCCGTGATCCAGTATTGCCAGGAATAGCCCGCGCTTCGCAGGAAAGAACCATCGGTCGCCTCGATGTCGTGGGAGAGCACGACCATCACCTGTTCACCCGAGGAGAGGGGGCGGTCGGGCCGCAGGGAGACGGTTTGGCCGCCGTTCAGGAACTGGTAGCTTCCCGAGACGGCGCCGCTCCAACGGCCGAAGGCCTTGAAGGTGTTGGCGCTAATGGTCGTGGGGTTTACGGGCTTGTCGAAGTGCGCGACGATCGGTGCGTGAATGGGGGCGATGAGGGTCCTGGGCGAGGGCTCCACCGACGTGACGACGAGATCGACCGATCGGGCCTGGGCGGCGCAGAACGCCGTTGCACCCCACGATACGGCAACGAATATGACGCGGTTTCGGCGAGTGAGTCTTGGATTCATCGATTTCTCCCACCCGCCTTCGGACGGATCACCCGGCGGAGCCTCCTACATCTGTCCAATTTCATATTAGACCATTTTCGATAGGGGCCGGTCAAAGAAAACGCTTTCGTGTCGTTAGGGGACGGAGAGAGTTGCGTCCCGGAGGCTCGGTGTCGGTGTTGGGAGTTTTTGCATCGAGATTGAGGGGTATTACGCCACTGAAGCGGCAATCGCTCGTTTGGCGCGGTCTTATTCTATTGCGGGAATGGGACGTCGGTTGCCACCGGTCCCGTTGGAGTGCCTGGGCCCCGGCGTTACACGAAGCTCGTTCGGATGCTCCATCCTCTATTCCGGCCCGAAAGACGCATGCTCCTCGGCATGGGAAGTATCGAGCCCATGCGGCCCCTGCAGCGGCGGGGGCCGGCGGGGGCCCCGGTTTGTCTTCGTTTGAAACTGAGTGGGTGCGGCGGATCGTATTGGGGGACTACTTCGGCTCCCAGATTGTCCATTCGTTGGTCCTACTCAGGCGCGTGTCGTAGTACTTGTAGCGGGCGTGTCCGTCCGCAAAGGACACGGACCATTTCGAGAATTGTCTGTGCCATCCGTTCTTCTGGGGGTTGGCGGTGCTATCCTCGAGGGTTTCGCGGGCCTGGTAGGTGGCCGAATAGAATCCCTGCTCGCACCACATGATGAATCGGGACGCCTTGCCGCCGGTCATGTGGGATGCAATCCGTTTGGCGTAGGCGTTGACATTGGCCGTGGTAAAGTTTCCGGAGGGCTGGGTGTAACCCTGCATGAACCGGGTGTTCAGCGTGTAGCTGGTTCCGTTGACCTGCCAGGAATTGTAAACATCTTCTTCGATCGGAGGCGGGCCGCCCTGGCCGATGATTGCGGTATCGTAGGTGCGATCGCCGGGATCCTTATAGAATTCGATTTCCACTTTGTCGCGGGCGTCGGGCGCAATCATTGCGTTGAGGGGTCGGGCTTCGGCGGGATAACGATTGCTGTCGAGCGGCCCGTTCGGGTAGTAGGTGGTGTTGGTTAATGGAACGGCGGTTGCCTTGAAGCCTCCGAAGACCCACGGCGTCACGACGCTGATGCCGCCCCAGGCTTCATTCGGCGGAATGCGATACCACGGTAAGACTCTCTGATCGTCATTCTCCATGTACATCGTCGACCCCTGCCCGATGGTCCTCAGGTTGGCGAGGCATGCGGTTATCTTGCCTTGCTCGCGGGCCTGTGCGAGGGCCGGCAATAATATCGAGATCAGCAGCGCGATGATCGCGATCACCACCAGCAATTCGAGCAGGGTGAATGCCGGACGCTTGAAGACGGGCTTGCAAAGGTTCATCGATAGACTCCTATTGCTTGGTCGGACGCAGTGCGTCACAAAACGGCGCTCGCTCGTTGAAAACTCCTGACGCCCATTCGGCGGCATTGGATCCGGAGGTCCCAGGGCTACAACGCCGGCGGGCCTCTTTTTCGGGGCGTTGTGTCTTGGGGCTCGGACCAGTCGGGTTCTTCCGGTTCGGGTCCGGCCGGGTCATCGAACTTCGGTACCGGTTCGTAGTCGGGTTCATCGGGATGGCACTTCGGACACGCGCCGGTCCGGCCCGGGCCGAACCCTAAGTACTTTGTACCGCAGGTCATACATGTTGCGGCACGATACGCCTTCTTCTCATTGCACGCCGGGCAGAACAACGGCGCGTTTCCGCCGGCCCGCTGGAACTCGTCATAAGCGGCCATGGCGGTGAGGGAAAAGACGTGCTCACATTCCTGGCACATCCATTCGGTTGCGGACTCCGGGGTATCGGGGATGGGATCGGCGCCGGAGCGCGTGATAAAGTAGATGAGGGCGGAACCCGAAAGCGCTACAACTATGATCGCGATTTTTGCTTGCTTCATAGCGACTCCCGCGACTGCGTCGGTGGGCCGTGGCCCGACCGTGCCTTCGTGGCTCTGGTTTCAAACGCCGTGATATCCCGTCGGTACACCACACACCCGACTCGAACCTGGATGCAATTCACCGGCCCGAGACTCGACTTCATTGTAATCGCCCGTTCGTCATTGTGAAAGGGCGGGGTTTGCTCGGGCGGGCGGTTCTTCCGCTGCCGGACCGCTCCACCATGCCTATCAGGGCGTACGGGCGGTCGGATCAGTCCGACACGGTCCGATCGCCGACGATGACCCACGCACCGTCCATCCGCCGCATGTCCAGGTTGAATGTGCCCCCTAGGTGATCGTCGTAGGCACGTTCAAGGTGAAAACGTCCGGACACGGTGGCCTCGGCGTCACCCGTCCGGGCGATTTCCAATTCGCGGAAAGTGAGCTTGCCCATCCGTTCCCTGGTGGGGTAGCGCCGCTTGTAGCGTTCGAGGGTGGGCCGCCATCCCTTGATCGTCCGGGTGACGCGGCTCGACA
>JAPULF010000318.1 GCA_027295245.1 Planctomycetota bacterium | reverse complement strand
AGGTGGTGGGCGCTGCGGTTCCGAGCAGGAAATCTACGAATAGCGGCACGTCCTGTACGTCGGCGGCGCCGTCGGCGTTTACGTCGCCGGGGGGCGATGGATCGGTCGTGACTTGGAGAATGCGCCCGACCGAGGGGATGTCGTCGACCATGGCGAACAGCATGTAATGGCCGAGCGGAAGCAGGTTGGGGTCGGTGGGGAGGGTGGCGGTGATCGTGTCTCCCGACTGTTGGAACGGTAGCGGCAATCGTCGGGGGACGCCGGCGTCTACCCAATGCGTGGTGATGCCCGTTCCCATGAGGACGACGGATGTAATCTGCATGGTCGGGGCGATGTCGAACGAGATTTCGCAGCCGCGATCGAACCGAGTGCCCACGGGGCCGAGGATCTCGGGCCGGACGCCGCGGAAGAGATAGGGGGGGCTGTATGCCTCGATGTCCGCGCTGGTGGGACCGACCTGAAACTTGATGCGGGTGCCGCCGGTCGTCAGGACGCGGCCGTCGGGGATGAGCAGGGTGACGGCGTGGTACTCGCGGTGCCAGTTGAGGTCGGCAATGCGCCGCCAGGTATTCGAGGGCGGATCGTAAAGGTCGCACCACTTGACGATGCCCAGGACGTCGGGCACCGGGGGATTCGATTCTTCGGTCTCGCCGCCGGCGACGAGGATGCGGCCGTCGGGCAGTTGTACGCATTCGGTCTGATAGCGAACCAGAACGGGATTCGAGGTGAGGCTCCACGTCTCTGTTGCGGGGTCGTAGATTTCGCCCATGACCGTGTTTCCGCCGGCCGCGCCCACGATGCCGACGGCGAGCACGCGGCCGTCCGCCAGGACGACGATGGAGTGATCGGAATGGCCGGGCCAGAATCGATTGGGCTGGACGAAGCTGCCGGTCGGGCGCCATTGGCCGGTTGTGGGGTTGTAGAGCTGGGGCGGCCACCACGTCGCCAGCACTTCGCCGGTAAAGAGCAACGCCGAGGGGGGAAACTCGCACGGGTTTTGCATCGAGCCGGTGTAGCTCCATTGCGATGTCGCGAGGTCCATTCGTTCGCATGTATCAGTGCGAACTGCGCTGGGGGCCGTGCCGCCGCCCATGACGAGGAGCGAGCCGTCGGCCAGCCGAGACAGTCCGGGATACCAACGCCCGGTCGGATGTTGAAGGTCGGGCGGGTTGAACCACGCGTTGGATTGCGGATCGTAACGCTTTACCCATGGGATCGCGTCGGTAAACGAACCGGGGTCCGAACCGTCCTGGCCGCCGATCATAAGTATCGAACCGTCGGACCGGAGGCTGGCGTTCATGCAACCTTGCTCGGACCACGATCCTGTTGGGAACGACTTTTGACCGGAAATCGGGTCGAACAGGATTGGATCGACGGTGTCGTGGCAGTAGAAGATCTTGCCGTCGGGGCGGAGGATTGCGATGTCGGTGGCGTCGAAGAATTCCGGAAGGGTGTTTCCGACGACGGTCCATTCGCCGGGGTGGCTCTCGGGACCCAGGACGAAATCGTGCTCGAAGCCGTCCCCCTCGATGATGACCTCGATCTGGCGGTATTGCCTGCCGAGGCTGGAAGCGCCCAGTTGCAGGAGGTCTTCGTTGGGGACATCGGGAAATGTGTACTGTCCCAGGGCGTCGGTTCGTGTCTCCTGGAAGAATTGAAGCGTTGGCTCAAAAACGGTTACGCGTGCATCGGCAATGGGGGTCTGCGAACCGCTTTCGAGGATGGTGCCGCTGATGGATGCGCCGTTTGCCGAACTCGCGGAAAGGAATAACGCAACTACGCCGATTTGCCTTCCCAGCGTTCGCATGATCGGCCACCTCCTTTCCACCCACATGTATTGTACCCGGTCGAAATCAGGCCCCGAATTGCCCTTGGCGGCGCCTCGTCGTTTCCAAATGGATTCCGCCCGCCGTGGTGAGGGCTCGCCGGGGCCGTATAATGACGATCTTGCGAAATTCCACGATCGGGCGCTGCCCCGGTGTGGCGGGGAGCGACCGATGAGTGCCGCCGATATTGAATTGCGAGAAGTTCGAAAGTCCTACTACAAGGATCGGCTCGAGATCCCGGTCCTTCAGGGACTCGACCTGGAGATAGAGGCCGGGGAATACGTGGCGTTGATGGGGCCCAGCGGGTCGGGGAAGTCTACGCTGTTGCACCTGTTGGCGGGTTTGGACCGGCCCGATGGGGGAAGCGTGCGGGTGGGAGAGGCCCACCTGGAGTCGATGAGCGAGCGGGAACGGACGCGTTGGCGTAGCCGGCATATCGGATTTGTCTTTCAGATGTATTACCTGGTGCCGGTGCTGACGGCCCAGCAGAATGTCGAGCTGCCGCTGCTTCTTTTTCGGATGTCTTCGGCCGAGCGGCGGGAGCGGGTGGGGACGGCCCTGGACGTGGTGGGGCTGACCGATCGGGCGGATCACCGTCCCAACCAGCTTTCGGGCGGGGAGGAACAGCGGGTGGCGATTGCCCGAGCGATAGTGACCGATCCCGACGTGATTTTGGCGGACGAGCCCACCGGGGATCTGGATGCTAAGACGTCCAGCGAGATTCTGGATCTTTTGCAACTGCTCAACTCCGAGTTCGGCAAGACCATCGTGATCGTGACACACGATCAACGGGCGGCGGATAGGGCCCGGCGACTGCTTCACCTGGACAAGGGCGTTTTCGAGCGGGACGAGGCCCGGCAGGCTTCGTCGGCGTCTTGACGGCGAGGCAATATCGATGACGTTGGGCTATATCCTGATGCAGAACCTGCGGCGGAATCCGTCGCGTACGGCGTTGACTGTAGTTGCGTTCGCGTTGCCGATGGCGATCTTCGTGGCGGCGATTTCGTGCGTGGTGGCGCTGAAGGAGATCGGCGAGTCCAACGCCAAACAGCTGCGGCTTGCGGTTCATGACAAGACCACATTGACCAATGGACTGCCCGAGCGGAAGCGGCGGGAGATCGAGGCTCTCGACCCAGACCGCAAGCGCCTTCGGGCGGTGTGCGGGATGCGATGGTTCGGCGGTCGGGTGCCCGACGAGCAGAACACGCTGACGAGCCTTGCGGCGGATGTCGATACTTTTCCGGTTGTCTATTCCGACGCAGGAATGACTGAGACGGACGTGGAGGCCTGGGAGCGGGAGCGCCGGGCGTGCGTGGTTGGTCGGGCGATTGCGGAGCAATACGAGTGGTCGGTGGGCGATCGGGTCGAACTGCACAGCACGGTTCCGCCGTACCTCGCACTGGAGTTTCGGGTCGTCAAGATCATGACGAATCCGAGCGTGGCGAACTATTTTTTCTTCAGGCGAGGCTATCTGGAGGAATCACTCAAGGAGGCCGGCAGCGAGAACCCGATCTGTAACGTTTTCTGGGTGAAGTGCCACTCCGTCGAGGACTTGCGATGGCTTCAAGTGGAGATCGACCGGTTGTTTGCCGGCACGTCCGAGGCGACCAAGACCGAGGACGAGAGCGTATTCAAGAGCCGATTCACGCAGGCGATGGGCGACCTTCCGGGCTTGATGGAGGCGATGGCTGTGGTGGTGGTGGTGATTATCGCGTTGGTTGCCGGCAACACGATGATGATGAGCTTTCGGGAGCGGACGCGGGAACTGGCGGTGTTTAAGGCGATCGGTTTTGCGAGTGGGCGCATTTTCGCGATCGTGCTGGGGGAGAGCGTGCTGCTTTCGCTGATGGGGGCGTTAATCGGGATCGTGCCGACGGCGGCAATCCTGCTGGTGTTTCCGGTTCGACGGTTGAACTACGGGCCGATCAGTTCGCTCGAAGTTTCCTCTGATGCCATTATTGCGTCGTTCGCCATCGCGTTGACGGTCGGGCTGGTTTCGGGACTTTGGCCGGCGATTCAGTCGCTCCGGCTTCAGACGACCGACGCGCTGCGGCGGGTGGCATGATGTCCGGGGAAAGATAATCCGCCATGGCGCTTCCGCTTCGTTATCACTGGTTGAGTCTCTTTGCACGGAAGACGACGACGTTGCTGACGATCCTGGTCATCGCGGCGGTCGTCGGCGTGTTCGGCTGGATGATGGGTTTTCATGCGGCGTTGCGTGACTCGTTGTCGGTGGCAGGTGACAGTCGGAAACTGATCGTGATCAAGCGCGGCTCGACGGCCGAGAGCAACAGCGCCGTGTCTCCGGAGGAGTTCAACCGGTTGCACCAACTCTCGGACGTGCAAGTCGATCCGGAAACGGGTGAGAGGCTTATCAGCCCCGAAATGCTGGTGCAGGTTTCGCTTCCGAGATTGCGTGACGGAGGAGCCACGTTCGCCAACGTCGCGGTGCGCGGTGTTACGAAGTCCGCGTTCAAGGTCCATCAAAACGTGAGCTTTGCGGGCAATCGGACGCTCGGGTCGCGGGAGGTGATCGTCGGAAGGGCCGCGGCCGAGCAGTTCGGCGGACTGGAGATCGGCGAGACGATCAACCTGGGCCACGGCGGCATTCGGCCGTACGAGATCACGGGGTATTTCTCGGCGGACGGCGGCCCGATGGAAAGCGAAATCTGGGGCGATCTGCATTCGTTGATGAATTCGTACAACCGCAGCAGGTATTCGTCGGCGAGCCTTCGGCTGGGGGACGGGGCGGACGCCAAGTCGGTCTTGGAGCGGATCGAGGGCCCGGCGATCCAACTGACGGGCGCGACGGAAACGGATTACTGGGACGGGCAGGCGAAATGGATCCGGATCTACATCGGCATCGCCGGCGGGTTGGTGGCCGTCATGTCGCTGGCCGCGGTTTTCTCGATCGCCAACACGATGTATTCGATGGTGGCGGGGCGGACGCGCGAGGTGGCCATGCTGCGGACGATCGGCTACTCGGGTGGGCAGGTGCTGTGGGGTTTCGTGATCGAGTCCGTGTTGCTCTCGCTAATCGGGGGGGTGTTGGGGTGCCTGGCGTGCGGCGCCTGGCTGTCGTTGGTCGGCAATACGAAGGACATGTTCGGGGCGACGACCTTCACGACGCTGGCATTCAAGATTTCGATGAACTGGAGAATCGTGTTGGCGTCGCTGATTCTCGTTTCGGTAGTGGGGGTGTGCGGGGCGTTGCTGCCCGCAGTTCGGGCGGCCCGGCTCGAGATCGTTGCGGCGCTCCGCGAGCCGTAGTCATTAGCAAGGGGGGCTTTCGAGTAGCCGTTCGACGAACAACGGCGTGTCCTCTTCGACTTCGAGGGCTTGATCGGCGTCCATGTCGGCGCAGGGGCAAGCGTTGGCGTCCCCCGCGATCATGCAGTCGATCCACCCTTGAATGTCCGCTCCGTTGACCGAATCGTTGCCATCGGAGTCGCCGGGGCAGGACATGCAGACGTTCTGGGCTTCACCGAATTCGATGGTGAGCGTGGGCCGGTTGGCCTCGATCGGGTTTTCGCGGGTATCGAATCGCTTGGTGGTGCCTAACATGCCCTCGTTGCCGATCAGGATCCAGCCGAAGTTAGACGCCGGGTTGTCGAGCCAGAACTGAACGTCGGCAACGGCCGCGGGAAAGGACGGCCACGTGTAATCGCCGATGGCGTCAATCGATTGGACGGAGCTGGCTGCCAGCTCGAAGTCGCCCCCGGGGATCGACCACTCAAAGAACGGAAATTGCGTGTAGGTCCACGTTGCGTCCACGAAGAACTCGGGCGGGGCGCCCATGCCTTCCTCGCCGGGTGCGTCGGATGAGCCCTCCCCCCAATCGGCCGTGAGACGATGTAGGGTGACAAACTG
>JAPULF010000317.1 GCA_027295245.1 Planctomycetota bacterium | reverse complement strand
AAGGTCGTTGATCGTATAGGTGTCTCGATCGCGGAGCTCAAGGCAGGCGACGACGGAACCGTAATAGAAGTCGAAGATAAAGATCCGGATTTCTTGCGTTTTGTGTCCTTGTTGGGCATCAGTATCGGCTCAACCGTGCAGGTCATCGGCAAAGAACCATACGGTGGACCGGTGAGGCTCAGGTTAGGGAAGCGAAACATCGTGATGGGCACGGAGGCAGCCGCCCGAGTGCGAATCGCGCGGTCCGAGCCGTAGCAGGTGAAACTATCCGCGAGTCTCCGTTCGACGAACTCCATCTTTGTCGGCCGGCTGACTTGCTTCATTCTGGGAGCATTGCTCACCGCTCAGCGGTGAACCCGCACGGTCGGGAAATCCCGAAACGAGACGATCAGGTTGGGGGCGGTTAACGGCGCCGGCGCCGTTGGAAGGGACATGGCTCGATGAACCGATCATCAGGAAGGCTCAATCTCCACGACCATCGGAGTGGGAAGATTGGGAGGTGTTCGCTGATTGTCATGGTTGCGTTGTTCTCATCCGCGTCCGTGAACGGGCAGACTGAGGATGCATCGGCGCCACCGGCCGAGGAGGAAGAAGCATTCGAAACCGAGTCGATCGAGGCGTTGGACGAGACGCCGTCGGTTAACTTTTTCGGCTTGGACGCCGCCCCGCTGGTCGGGTCGTTGGTCACGGATCGCCCCGATTTCACGGAGAGCACGCTGACCGTTCCACGCGGGCGATTCCAGTTGGAGGCCGGGTACACCTTCACGTCTGACAAGGAGGACGGCGTTCGGACCAAGGACCATACGTTTCCCGAAGTGTTGCTTCGCGTCGGGCTGATTGACGACGTGGAGTTGAGAATCGGCTGGAGTGGTTGGTCGCTGACGCGAGAAGAATTCAGGGAAAGAAACGAAGCCGGCCGGACCGTGAAAATGCACACCCGCGACAACGGCGGAACCGACATGAACATCGGCTTCAAGATTCATCTGTGGGAACAGGACGAATGGGTTCCGGACTTCGGCATCATTATTGCCGCGGACCTGCCCACCGGGGCCTCGGGCAAGACGTCGGGCGACGTTGACCCGCTACTGGGTCTGTTGTGGGCGTACGATCTGACTGACGAATTGGCGCTGGCCGGCAACGTGAACTTCGCGGTTCCGACGAGCGAGAAAGGGCGTTTCTTTCAAACGTCCGCCTCGGTGTCATTGGCGTTTTCACTGACGGACGATCTGGGAGCGTACGTCGAGTACTACGGCTTCTACAACAATGACCGCAACACGGATGCCGCGCATTTCGCAAACGGCGGCTTCACTTATTTGATAACCGACAATTTTCAGGTTGACGTCCGCGTCGGGGCGGGGCTGAACGAAGAGGCGGATGACTTCTTCGTCGGAACCGGTTTCGCGTGGCGCTTCTAGGTTCAGGAGAGAGTATTCCAATGAATTTCTTTTTCGACATTCTGTTCGTCGGACTCAGCGACTTGCTTTCCGCGCTTCTGACGGTGCCGATCAACGCGATTGCCCAAATCCTCGTGGCACTTTTCACGGCATAGCGCACCTCCCGAAGCGTGTACGCGGGCTTCGGGGCGGGCACGATGTAAGTGCGCGCATACCGCGAAGGCGTCCTCGATACATCAGCGGGCATTCAGATGCCGCTTCATGGCCTCGAGCGTTCGGGGGCTGATATGGTGTTCGATGCCCTCGGTGTCCGCTTCGGCATCGGGTCGTGGAACGCCCAGGGCGATCAGGAACTCCAGCACGGTCTGGTGTCGCCTTCGCGTGAATTCGGCCATCTTCTTTCCGGAATTCGTCAGGAAGATGGACCGGTAGGGGGCCGACGTGACCAAGCCTTCCGCCTTGAGTCGTGCGATCGTCTTTGTAACCGTTACGTGTGTGACGCCGAGGTGCTTCGCCAGATCGACCGCTCGGGCCTCGCCCGTGTCCTCGATCAAATCATCGATCAGCTCAACGTAGTCCTCGGCGATCTCCGACTTGTGATCCGACCGGGTGCGGTGATGACCGACTGCGGAAGACGAGGCGGAGGGTCGGGGTGCCTGGGACCTGCGCGACTTTCTGGTTTCGGCGGACATCATCACCCCGTTTAGAAGCCCGGTTCCGGCCGGTCATGATGGCGCCGGGCGAATTGCCTAACGTGGCAACTTGTTGATACCCGGGCTTCACTTCTATAGTACAGGCTACGAATTATAGCAGGTCAGGCAATTCCGGCGGGATGGCGGCCTTTTTCAGTCGGACGCCGGCGCAGATAGAAGAACGACCTCGCCGGGCCGCGATGGGCCGGGCGAGGTCGTGTGCATTTGATCGTGATATTTCGACCGCGAGCTAGAGTTCGATGTCGTGTTTCAGGCGGCCGTCCGCGTCGAGGAAGCCTTCGAGCTTGCGCGATCTGACGGGGTGCTGGAGTTTTCGGATGGCCTTGGCCTCGACCTGGCGGACGCGTTCTCGGGTGACCTTGAAGATGCGGCCGACCTCTTCGAGGGTGTAGGTGTAGCCATCGCCGATTCCGTAGCGGAGCTTGATGATCTCGCGCTCGCGGTAGGTCAGCGACTTGAGCACCTGCTCGATTCGCTCCTTGAGCATTTCGCTTCCGGCCGTGCTGGCCGGGCTTTCGACCGAGTCGTCCTCGATGAAGTCGCCGAAGTAGGAGTCCTCGCTCTCGCCGACCGGTCGATCGAGGGAGATCGGATGCCGGCTGATCTTGAGGACGCGGCGCGTCTCGCTGACCGACATGTGGGCCTTCTTGGCAATTTCCTCGATGGTGGCCTCGCGACCCAGTTCCTGCAAAAGCTGCTTGGAGATGTTGCGCAGGCGGCTCATGGTCTCGATCATGTGGACCGGGATGCGAATGGTCCTTGCATGGTCGGCGATGGCCCGGGTGATGGCCTGGCGGATCCACCACGTGGCGTAGGTGCTGAACTTATAGCCGCGCTTGTACTCGTACTTGTCGACCGCCCGCATCAGTCCGGTGTTGCCTTCCTGAATGATGTCGAGGAAGGGCAGGCCGCGGTTGCGATATTTCTTGGCGATCGAGACGACCAAGCGGAGGTTTCCGCCGGAGAGCTTCCGCTTGGCGTCTTCGTATTCCGCGAAGATGAGGTTGATCGACGCGACGCGGGTCGCAAGGGCGTCCGGAGCCTCGAGGGCGATGTCCTGGAGGCCCGCCAATTCGTCCTTCATGGCCTGGATTTCGTCGGGCAGAACATTGGATTTGCGTATCGCCATTTCGAGGGTCTTGCGAACCTCGATCATCTTTTTCGAAATCGACCTGAGCTTCCGCATCATCGGGATCACGCGACTGGTGCGCAGGGCGAGTTCCTCGAGCATGGTCACGGCCTTGCGGCGACGTTGCTCGATCTGTCGCCAGATGGCCTTTCGATTGGCGGCGCTGATGCGGCCCTCGTGCAGCGAGGTCCAGTCGACCTGATTCAACTGCATCAGCTTCTTGACGGTGTTCAGGTTTCCGGGCAGGCGCTGCATGACGGCGTGCTTCGCCTGATTCTCACCGCTGGAGATCTTCATGGTCCGATCGAACGGAAGGGTGCCTTCGCCGACCATCTGAATGGTCTCAAGGGCCTGGGCGAGGCTGCAGTCCGATTCGAGTACCTTGCGGCGAAATGCCATACGGGTCAGTTCGATCTTCTTGGCCAGGGCGATTTCCCGGGCGCGCGTCAGCAGCGGGATCTCGCCCATCTGGGTGAGATACATGCGGACCGGGTCGTCGATCCGTCGACTGGGGGACTCGACGGGGAACTCCTCCTCGACGACCTGAACGGCGTTGGGATTGAAGTCCTTGGTGCGTCCTACGGGGGCGTCATCGCCGAAGGAGATCTTTTTCTGGGCCTCGGCCTCATCGATCATGTCGATGCCGAGTTCCTCGAGACGATGGAGGATCGATTCGAGTTTGTCGGGGTGTACGGCGTCGTCGGGCAACGACTCGTTCATTTCCTCCCAAGTGAGGTATCCCCGCAGTTTGCCTTTGTCGATCAATTCTCCGACGCTGATTTCGATGGCGTCGGTGCTCGTACTGTCTGCCGGCCGTTGCGGGTTACGTACGGCGGGGCTCTTCGTCATGGTGTTTGCCATTCGATGCAACTCCGTTGCGGAACGGACGACCGTTTCGAGCCAACCGCTCCGGAACATTCCTTTCGACTTAACACTTCGACCAATCGTGTACCGTTCACGATGGCCGGCCTCTGTTCCTCCTGAACCCACCGCACACCGATTGACCGGTCATGCGGGCGCTATGAGCTTGTGCCCGACTAACTTACGGGCGACGGCTCGACTGGTGGAGCACCCGCTGACTTTCGTCTCGCCAGGTGCCTCCGAGCCGCGAAATGGTTGATCCGCCGGAGTACTTCATTGGCTGCACGTTGCCGCGTTCGATCATCCGCGTCGCAACCGCCTTTGGAGCGCTCCGGTTGGTTTTCCGCCGTCTGATCAGCGGGCAATGCCGACTGCCGGAGCGAATCGACCTGCCGCTGCAGATTCAATTGTTGTAAACGCGCCACGGCGCGTTCGGTCCTTTCTGCAAAGTCGCCGCGACGCTCGCCGCGAACCTGCAATTCCGTGATGCGTCGTGCGGTCTCGACCGAATCGAAGCCGGCTATGAGTGCCGCGATCGATAGTCCCTGGCTCGATTTGGCCAGCTTGACGGCGGCATGCCCTATCACGCGTGTTTCTGCGTCAGGCAATTGATCCGGATCGAACTTCGACGCAATGGAATCGTAGTATCCCGGTTCGTTCAGGAGCACCTCCAGCAATTCAAGGGACGCAGCCGTAGCGGCGCTGCGAACACCCGCACATTTGGCCGGAGCCGGACCCTCGTCCCGATGGACGACCGATCTGGACCGACGGGCTATCAGCCTGAGTTGCCGACTGACATCCTCAGGCTGGAGACTTAGAAGCTTTCCAACTTGGTTGCTGATGAGCCCCCATTGAATAGGGTCGATGTCGCCGAGGCTCATGGTCTGAGAGACGAGCCCCAAGAACTCCTCGATTGCAACACGATGCTGATGCTCCGTTGCGCGGCCCGAGCAGCGCTCCAGAACCTGTTGCCACTTGTATTCTAGCGCCCCAAGGGCAGAGGTCAAAACCCGCTCAAAACCCTCCTGACCGCCCTCTAAACGCAGGAAATCGGCAGGGTCCTTTCCTTCTGGGACGGTCGCGATTCGCACATCCAACCGGCCACCGATGAAGACTTCGAGGGCTCGATCGGCGGCTCTTTGGCCTGCCGCATCCGAGTCGAACACCAGGATGACCTTTTCGACATAGCGTCGCAGGATTTGCACGTGTTGGGCGGTCAGCGCCGTTCCGAGGGTTGCAACGGTGTTCTGGAAGCCGTTTTGCTGGGCCATCAGGCAATCCGTATAGCCCTCCACCACGATGGCGGTGCCGGATTTCGCAAAGCTGCCGCGGGCGGTGGAAAGCCCAAAGAGGCAGCGGCTCTTGTCGAATAGCGGATTCTGAGGCGAATTCAGGTATTTGGCGGGTTCTTCTGACGACAAAGCGCGTCCGCCAAACCCGACGATACGGCCCATGGCATCCACAATCGGGAAAATGAGTCGATTTCGAAAGGCGTCGTAAACGCGCCCGTCCTCATTCCGCTTGATCAGGCCGGCGGCAATGAGCAAGTCCTCGGAAATGCCCTTTTTTCGAGCGGCCTTGAGCATTCCGTCCCATTGATCGGGCGCGAAACCCAGACGATGATCGCGAGACGAGGAATCGGAAATTCCGCGGTTTTCTATGTATTTCCGGACGATCGAGCCCGCGGGACCTTCCAGTTGCTTTCTGAACCAAGCGGCCGCCCATCGATTGGCCCGTTCCAGATCGACCTTGGCAGGCTCCGATCCGCGACTCGGGCGTTGCCGTTCGAGGTCAATCCCGGCTCGGGCAGCGAGAATCTCGCGCGCTTCAGGAAAGCCGACATTTTCTCTTATTTGGATGAATTTGAAGACGTCGCCGCCGACGCCGCATCCGAAACAGTGGAAGATTTGTTTGCCGGGCACGACGTGAAACGAAGGCGTTTTTTCGTTGTGGAATGGACAGATCGCCTTGAAGTCTCTTCCCGCGCGCTTCAGGGTGACGACGGAACCCACGACATCGACGATGTCGCTGGCCTCTCGTATCCGTTCAGTGACCGCTTCAACCGCCCTACCGATCACACGCACTCCAGCGGCGAAACTCGCCTCAGGTCTGTTGGATCTACCTTCTCGGAACTGAAAAAACGGCCCGCAGGGACTCCTGTCAGACTACCACTTCAGGATTGCGTTAATTATAACACCTATATTGAAATCGGGCAAATTATCGGCCAAGAAAGTTGTGTTCATAATATATCGGACGACTGAAATGACCGGAGTGATTTTCGAAAACTCGCGTGTGGGACAAGAAACGCCAGGCAACTTTCATGCCTGCGGCCGCACTTTCGGAGAAATTTTGACTAGGGCAATCCCTGGTCGCCAGGTCGCGGCAACAAGCGTTTGAAATATATGATTGGGATTTGAGACGCCAAGCAATTCTCATGCCCGACAACACGCCGACTGTTGAAGTTGTGAGTTTACCTTTCCCCGCCCGTGTGAAATTGCAAAACAGGTCGGCGTTAAGAATACCGGGTGTTTCTCGTAAGCATGCCGCACCCTTCTGAAGCGGTCTATTTGCCGTCACATTCGGCAGTGCATCCGCCAACCGGTCGTGACGGCGGACGGTGCTTTTTGGGGTCGTCCGAAATAGTCGGTTTCCCCCGCGTGATCAAAGAGCTGCGCGCCGCCCTCGAAGACCTGTCCTTCGGCGGGTGGACAAGACGCCACAAGTCCGGCCAAGGCGAAGGCCGGGTCCGGGATGCTCGGCAAGTTCGCGTCGGCGAAGGGTGTTCGCAACTCATCCGGTAGCCCCCGACTCGCGCCCCGTGCAACGGACACGGTCGGATGCGTCTTCAGAATGCGTTAGTATATCGGCCGACCCTTTCGGGAGACGCGCATGCCGGAATTGTACTTTTGCTGCCATCCGTGGGACGTTCTCGAAGACGGCCTTGAAGAGACGCTGGTTCGTTTGGCGGGCGAAATCGGGGTTGATTCGCTATCGGTACCGGCCATTCACGGGCGCATCGAACAGCTTCGGCCGCGGTATCAGCGGCCGTGGATTCGGCGCGAGGCGGCGGCCACGTTTCAGCCGTCCAGCCCGCATTACGGGAATACGCGTATTCGGCCGATCCCCGGGGCGTGGATGAAGACCCGAAACGTGTTCGAGCAATTGACGCGGGCGTGCGAGAAACATCGGATCGCCATGCGGGCACGGGTCGCGTGCTGCAACGGGGAAACAACTGCGGCCCGCTTCCGGATGGCCACATGTGTCGATGTTTTCGGCGAGAGCAGTTTGACGCGGCTGTGTCCCTCCAACCCCGACGTTCGCGAGTACGTTCACGGACTCATTGCCGATTTGACCGAAAACTATGAACCGGCATCGATCGAATTAGAGGGACTCGACTTCGGCGTCGGGCCGTTCGATTCGGCCGAATGCGCACGCGGGATTGCATGGGGTCGGACCGCCCACTTTTTACGATCGCTCTGTTTTTGCGCGGCCTGCCGCCAGCGGGCATCGGACGCCGGAGTCGATGCGGATTCCGTTGCGCATACGGTCCGAGATCGTCTGAATTGCCTGTTCGAGCTGGGCTCCATCGGATTCGCAACGCCGGAGGCGCTGGTGGAAGACAACCGGGAGTTGCGATCGTGGACCCACATGCGCCGCGAGTCCGTCCTTTCGCTGCTGCGATCGATTCGGGAACGCTCGCGTTCACGCCTGCTGACGCGTTATGGGGGCGACGCGTTGATCCGCGGCGCCGGCCCCGCGGACCTGCTCGAATACTGCGACGCCTTGGTATGTCCGCCGCCTGCCGATCACGATGCATCGCACGGCCGGGGTTCGCGATCTTCGACCGGCGACTTCGGCGATCCGCGGCGGATTGACGTGCAGGTGTACTGCCATCCGCCGCACATGCCGGACGGTCCGACGCTGGTGAGGACGGTCCAAAAGCTTTCGCAAGCCGGTCATCCTTCGATCGGGTTTTCGAGCTATGGGCTGGCCCCGAAACCGTGCCTCGACTGGGTCCGGCAGGCAATCCGTTACACGCGGCGCGAATCGACTGAGGCGTAGCAAAAAAAAAAGCGACGGGCCGACCATTTTGGTCGAGCCCGTCGCGCGTCATTCCCACCAAACCAGGGTCAGGTGCGTTATCGCAACAGCGAGAGTATCGCCGCGGATTGCTGCGACGCTACGCCGAGCAGTGCAATCGCCGACTGGGTGAGCACGTTCAAGCGGGCCAGCTCGGCGGTTTCGGCGGCGAAGTCGACATCGTTGATGATGCTTCGCGCGGACTCAAGGGCTTCCCTGGTCGCATTGAGGCTGTTGATGGAAGTCTCCACGCGGTATTTCTGGAAACCGCCGATTCGGCCTCGCGCGGTGGCAACCTGAGTTTGGGCCGCACGAGCGATTAAGACGGCGTTGTTCGCACCGGACGACAGGTCGTTGGCTCCGCCGCTCTTCAGCTCGGAGAGATAGCCGGCGACACTGTTTCCGAGTTGGTGGGAGAACAGCGCTTCGACACCGAGCGTCGCCTGCGTACTCGAGCTGCTGCCGAGCTGGAAGGTAAGGCCGCCGCCGTTGATCGTGATGCTTCCGGCGGTGCCCGCGGCGTTTCCGGCCGTCGTCAGGAACAGCTCGCCGCTGGTGCCGTTGGAGTTGAACGACACCCTTAGGCCGTCGACAAATGCGGTCTGACCGTTGACGGTGACGTTCGCGTCGGTGCCGGTCGTGTGTGCCACAGTCACGAAGTCGGTATCGCCGCTGATTCGCGAGGCGGACACGAAGGCGTCGTCGCCAAATTCGCGGCTCTGGATGTGCAGGTCGCCGCCGGATACGGACGCGGAGACGCCGGTTTCCGAGGCTGTGGCGATGATCTTGTCTCGAATGCTGGTCAGCGCTTCGCCATCGGTGACGGTGATCGTGGCCGTGCCGAGGTTGCCGGCGACCGCGAATTCGGCGGCGCTGACCGTGGACGGGGCGGTCGCCAGGGTCGCGGAGGCCACGGCGCCGGCGGTCACCACATTGACCGCGAAACTCTGCGACGACTGCGATGTCGGCCGCGAGAAGACCCGTACGTCGCTGACGTCGGTTTGTGCGGTCGCGTCGAGCGAGACGCGAATCGATTGCTGTCCGTCGAGAAGTTTCTTTCCGTTGAAGGTCGTGTTTTGAATGATGCTGTTGATGGAGGCGATGGCCGTGTCGATCTGAGCCTGATTTGCGGAGATTTCGGCTGGGCTGAGTCCGCCGGAGTTTGTGCTGGCGGCCGCCAATGATTCAATCTCGGCGAGAAGGTTACCGACTTCGACAAGCGCGCCATCGGCAGTGTCCAGCACGGAGTTGGCCCGTTGACCGTTGTTGATGGCTGCGTTGACCGCGACGAGTTCTGCATTCAGGCTTTGTACGGCAATGAGTCCGGCAGGATCGTCGGACCCCTTGTTGATCTTTTTGCCGGTGGATAATCGGAGCAGCGAAGTCGACTGTGCTGCCGTTGTGCGATTGAGAATGTTCAGAAGCGCCAATGTGTTTGTGTTTGTGACTGTTAGCCCCATAACGTCCTTTCCCTTCAGTTTGCGGCGATTGGTGGATTGACGTTAAAACGCTAAGATATAAGCTCGCGCGTGCCAAACTGTTTTTTACGGTTTTTTTCACTGCGTCAATATACTGTCGGACAGAAGGTTAGGGCTGGACGTCCGAACACGCCAGGGTCCATATTCCGCGGGGTATCAGTATTGGCGGGGAAAGGGCCGGATTCCTAGGATCCGATGCTCGCAGGGCGATTCGCGGATGTCTTTGGTGAAGGCCGTTCCGGCTCGGCATCGATTCGCTCGGACACGTCCAAGGCGTTACCGGCCGGCTGCGTCTCTTGCAGCGCTGCTTCGAGCATCCCTCGCAGCTTGCTGGGAATGGGGCCGATACGCCACTCGCCTTCTTCCTTGGCAATCGCCAGACGAATGCGCCGCGGGCCGGTCTTCTCCGGGTCCGCATAGGGTTCGAGGTCGTACTCGGCGAGCATGATGTAGACGGGTCCCTGAAGATCCGGATGATCCGGAACGTGATCGAACGGAAGCTTTTCCAGCGCGAGGATGTTTACGTCGTTGATGGCATGGAACATGGCTACGAACCGCCCGGGGGGGGCGGGGCTGTCATGCCGGGTATACAGAAGACGGAAGTCGGAGTAATCCCCCGTTACGCAGACGCGTGCGAAATGATCGACGAAGCGATTAAGCGTGGTATCAAAGGTACGCACTGATTCCGGAAACACGAATTTCGGACTCAGTTCCGGATCGACTGTTATCCGAGCCGGGAATATGTCGTCCTCGGCCGACACGTTCTCGTCGGTGACGATCACGAAAACGACAATCGAGACCAGGGTGAGGGCCAGGAGAATCAGGCCGTAAAGCCCGAAGCGTCTCATGGGTGACGGCATGTGCGATTCCGACATCAGAACGATGATAGCCCGTGGCCGGCCTGAAGGAAACGGGGTCGATGCCGCAATTCGGGTACCTCTATCCGCGTAATTCCTTGTGCTTTGGCGACTTGCAATCGAGGTTGAAACTCCCCGCGTCGATACAGGGCGGTTGGCGGGATCCGTTTCTGAGACTAGAATGAGCGGAATTCGTGCGCGTCTACGAACGTGGCGAACTGGAGTCGAACATGGCAGAACCCACAACGAGGCTGAAAGTTCGGGACTGGAACGGCATTTCGCTGGTCGAGTTCTCGGACCGGAAGATCCTGGACGAAATGTGCATTGCGGAGATCGAGGAGGAGCTCTTCAAGCTGGTGGACAAGGGCGTGGCGGCAAACATGCTTTTGTCGTTCAGCAATGTCGGCCACTTTTCGAGCGCCGCCCTCGGAATGCTCCTGAAGTTGAAGAAAAAGGTGGACGAGCGAAAGGGTACGCTGAAGCTGAGTGACATCAACCCGCAGATCTACGACGTCTTCAAGATCACGCAGCTTAACAAGAAGTTCGACATCTACCCTTCCGCGGACAAGGCGAAGGCGAGCTTTTAGTCGATTTCGAACGCACACGGGTGACGGAGCATCCGTTCGCACGGGCGCTCGACAGCGAAGACCGGCACTGCGGCCATGTTGCTTCCCGGCCGCCGAGTTGCCGGACGAGGTCGCAGGTTGAAGGAGTTGGTTGTCAAGAACGATTTGGTTTCCGCGAAGCGCCCCGAAGAATTGATTCTTGCCGAGGTCGAGGAATGCGGATACTGCGAGAGCGCGGCGTTTGCCATCAAGCTGGCCCTCGAGGAAGCGATGACCAACGCCGTTCGCCACGGCAACGGCAACGACCCGAATAAACGCATCTTCGTTCGATATCATGTCACGGCGGATCGCACGGAGATCGAGATTCGTGACGAGGGCAACGGGTTCCAGGTCGAAACCGTGCCCGACCCGACCGAACCCGAGAACATTGATCGACCCAACGGTCGCGGCATCATGCTCATGCGGGCGTACTTGGACGAGGTCGATTATCAGCCGCCCGGCAACCGGGTTCGCCTGGTCAAACTGAATCGGTGATCGGGTCCGTCGCCGAGAAGCGTGGAGTTGCAACATTGGCAGACAGGCCGCTCAAGATCGACGTGCGACGAGAAGCGAATGGGGTCGTGGTCACTCCGACGGGAGCGTGTACGATGGACGTGGCGGCCCAGTTCACACAGTGTCTCGAAGCGCTGGCGTCGGAGCCGATAGATCGTTTGGTCGTCGACCTGTCGGGACTCGATTTTATCGAATCGTGCGGGTTGGGGGGCCTCGTCTCGGCCTTCGTCCGGTGCCGGCGTCGAAACAGCCAGTTGCGGCTGGTGGCTCCGCGGCCTCCGATATACGACATCCTGAGATTGACTCGCCTTTCCGAAATACTTCCGATATCTGATTGCGTCGATTCGGCCCTTCGCGAATCGGATTAGGCGAGGGCTCAACCGGTGCTCTGCGTCCGCCACACATGTGCGCCGCGTCGATGAGCGCTCACATCGGGGGGATACATCAAGTCCGGTGAGCGGGCAATCCGATGAACCCAAAGCGGCCGCACATCGCTAGTTACGTGGACCTGCGGGGCCCGGCAAGATATAATTGGACGACCTGCCGGTTTCTCGGAGTCACTCGGTTCGAGCCACAGCCATCCCGGGGGCGGCGCGTCGTGGCGATCCTCAATGGGTCGCGCGCAACCTGCGTTGCGGTTGCGGGTATAAACAGCAAGGGCGCCTGTCCTGGACGCCCGGGCAAGAGGAACGAAAGCGACGGAGGTTCCATGTTGACCAGAGGACTCTCGAAGAAGACCGCGATCATAGGGTTTGCGATACTCTTTGTTGTTGGCCGACCGGCGTTCGCGGACGAAGTGAAGCTGGCCACCCGCGAAGCCAAACGCCAGTGGCTCAAGGGGGCGGACCAGGTTCTGGCCGGCGACTTCAACTCAGCGGTCTCGACTCTGGAGAGCGTCCGACGCATCGACCCTAGTGCCCGAGCCGTTTCGGACGCGATCGGTTGGCTTCGAGGGGCCCAGAAGATCTCCGAAAGTCGCGAGCGACTGCGGGCGATGAATCTGGATTCTCAGACCAAGAAGGCCAAGACGTTCATGGAGGAAGAGGATTGGAGCCAAGCCCTGCGGCACGCCCGTCAGGTCATGATCCATTCCGACGATCGGGACGAGTTTCTGGCGCTGCCGTGGGCGATGGAGATCGTCGATCAGGTTCATCTGGAAATTGAGACGTACAAAGGCGAGGGTAAGTGGCGGGACGCCCTTGTGCTGTACAGCCTGCTGCTCGAGCTATACCCCTCGAACAAGGAATACACCGAAGGATTCGATCTGTGCAGGCAGCGGGCGCACTTTGAATTCGTCTACGATGAAGACGGGAATTGGAAGACGGCACTCCGCGGGATCGACAAAGGCGTTATTCGCGACATTGTCGAAAAGATCGGAGACGACTACGTCCGAGAAGTGGATTTCAAGGAACTCTGCACCAGCGGGCTCGAGAATCTCCTCGCGCTCGCACGGACGGATAAGCTCCGGTCCGTTTTTCCGGAAATCGGCGAGAGTGACTTGGTCGCCGACTTCGAGGCTCGCATCGAGAATCTCATATCCAAGCACGTCAGGCGGGCGTACAAGTTCGGCGGTAGAGACGTGCGAAGGGTTTTTGGAAAGGCACTCGAAGTCAATCGGGAAACGATCGATCTGCCAGAAAGCGTCATGGTGGACGAGTTTGTTTCCGGGTTGCTCGAACCTTTGGATCAATTCACCTCAGTGATTTGGCCTTCCGAGGTTCCGGAGTTCAACAAGCACACGCGCGGTGAGTTTCCCGGAGTGGGTATCCAGATTACGAAGGAGGCCGGTGGATTCATACGCGTGGAATCGCCTCTCGAGGATACGCCGGCCTATCGTGCCGGCATAAAGCCGGGCGACTTCATCACGGCGGTGGACGGCAGAGACACGGCCAAGATGCCGACCATCACGCACGCGGTCAGCATGATCACCGGTCGTGAGGGAACGGAAGTCACGCTGACGATCATGGATCCCGTAACGCAGGTCAAGAAGGAGGTTCTGCTCGTTCGCGAATCGATCAAGATCCGCACCGTTCGGGGCGATCGCCGCGACCCCGATAAGCGAACCCACTGGGACTACACCATCGATCCGGCCAACGAAATATGCTACGTGCGGGTAAGCGC
>JAPULF010000316.1 GCA_027295245.1 Planctomycetota bacterium | reverse complement strand
CGCATCAAGGCCTGCCTGCAATGGATTCGCGGCCATTACACCCTCGACGCAAACCCCAACATGCCCGGCCGCCGCTCGCAGGAAGGCCTCTACTACTACTACAACGTATTCGCAAGGGCCCTCCACGCATGGGGCGAGCCCGTGATAACCGATGCGGCCGGAACGCCGCACAACTGGCGCGTCGAGCTTTGCCGAAAACTCATCCGCCTTCAGCAAACGGACGGGAGCTGGATCAATCAACGCGACCGCTGGTTGGAATCCGACCCGAATTACGTCACCGGCCTCACCGTACTCAGCCTGCAGACCGCCCTTCAGCCCTGAACCCCGCGTAAAAAGGAATGTCGCGATTCTAGACATGCAGCGAAATAGAACCCGTCTCGAGACCCACGGTTGCACTGGTTTTCAACCAGTGCAACACGCATCCGGAGTGGGTGTCAAAGTAATGACAGAGCGGGCCGATAAGCCGAATTCTGTTCCCCGCGATGCGGGGCGGCGACCATTTATCTAGGCCGGCGATTGCTCACCGGCTCGTGCGCCCTACCCGCGACGGAGTGAGGCGGGCCGCCTCACGGGCCGGCCGTAGCCGACCGCTCGTCGTCTATGCAGGCTTGCTGGCGGTGGGGTTTACCCTGCCGCGACCGTCACCGGACGCGCGGTGCGCTCTTACCGCACCATTTCACCCTTACCTGTGGCCCCGCTTGCGCGGCGCCCATCGGCGGTGTATTTTCTGTGGCACTTTCCCTGACATCGCTGTCGGTGGCCGTTAACCACCACCGTGCCCTGCCCAGTTCGGACTTTCCTCCCGGAAACCGAGGTCTCCGAGCGGTCGCCTGGCCCGCTCTGCCGTCCGTATTCTAGCCCCACCCGAACCATTACGGAAATGTAGGCACCGCAGTCCGCGGAGGGATACAATTCCGATCGCTCCGCGTCTTTCCCACCCCGCCCACCTTCCCTTCACGTCAACCCTTTGCGGACATGCTCCGACGGTTTAACATTGTATTATCAAAAGAACGTGCAACCAGAATCCCCTGATAGGAAGCGTCGATGGCCAAGAAAGCCCGAAAGCATAAGAAAAAAACCGCGGCGAAATCCGCCAACAAAAACCAAACCACCAAAACCCCGCAACCCGCCCCGTCTGTGCAACCCGTGGACTACGCGAGCACCGCCGGGAAATCGGGAGTGACGGTATTTCTCGTCGGCTTCGCACTGCTGGCCGTCTGCACGGTCACATCCGCCATGATGGTGGTCGACCATTTCGGCGGACTCCAGCTTCCCGGCTGCGGCGAGGGAAGCGCCTGCGCCGCGGCGGCCAACAGCGCCTGGGGGAAAATCCCCCTCGGCGGAACCAGGGCTGACGGCCGCGATCGAGTTTGGCCGGTCTCATTTCTGGGCCTGGCCTACTTCGGCGGACTGCTGGGCGCGTGGCTGCTCGCTCGTCGAGGCGTGCCGCTCAGCCTGCAGATGCTCATTCGTCTCGGTGCCCTGGGCTCCATTGTGTTCGTGGGCGTCATTATCATAAATCGAGACAAGTATTTCTGCTGGTACTGCCTGGCCATTCACGCAGCCAACTTGGCGTTCTGGATTGCCATGGAAGCAAATCGGCGCAACGCGCCTCGCGTCTCGTCGTTGCGACCGATATTGACAACGGCGGTCATCTTTCTGATCGCCTCCGTCGCCCTCTACGCCGCGGATTCGCGCGTGCGGGCCGACGTGGAAGCCGTCCAGGAAGCCGATCTTCAAGACTCCATCCAAAGAATCATCGAAGATGGAAAACGGCAAACGACCATGCAACCGACCGTGACCGTGATCGATGACGCAACGTCAGGCGACCCGACCGAGCCCCCCGAAGCCGGCGATGATCGCCCCTGGACCGGACCGTTCACGGGCCGATGGCGCCGCGGTCCCGAAGAGGCATTGGTGCGCGTCGTCATGTACACCGACCACCAATGCACCGATTGCATGCGCATCGAAGGCGAGATCCGCGAACGCTTTCCGAGTTGGGAAGGCGTGTCCCTGTCCATCAAACACTTCCCGATGGACATGGCTTGCAACCCGACCGCATCCAGAACCTTGCACGCCGCCGCATGCTGGGCCGCCAGGGCGGCCGAAACCGCCGGCATACTGGGCGGCAACGATGCCTTCTGGGCCATGTCTCACCTCCTGTTCGATCAACAAGGCGATTTCTCGCAAACGCCCATAAACAACTTCCTCGCCGAATGGGGCATCGACTCAACCGAGTTCTTCAGCACGTTGGACGATCCCCTCACCCTGGAGCGCGTCCAGTCCGACATAGCCGAGGCCAGTTGGCTCGGCCTTCACTTCACCCCGATGGTCTTCATCAATGGCGTCGAACTGGTAGGGGTCTTTGCCCCGCAGGCCGTAATCCGCGCCGTCCAAAAGATCCTCGCGACCAACCCCGAGCCGATGACCGCCGACCGCGACAATCCGCCGCCGGCAATCGAAAAGTGCATTCAGGATTGGCGCGCGCAACGCACGCGACGGCTGCCGCCGGACCAAACGCGCTGGCCCCTGGGACCGGACGACGCCGGAATCAAGATCGTCATGTGGGCGGATTTCCAGGAGACGTACACCGCCGAGGCCGACCGCATCATCCGCAAGTGGATGGAAGATCACCCCGGGGCCCAATACACCTTCCGCCACTTCCCGTTCCTGCAAAGCTGTAATCCGGTCGTCTCGAGGAGCGCCCATCCGAAGGCGTGTCGCGCGTCCAGCGCCGCCGAAGCCGCCGGAATCCTCGGCGGAGTAGACGCCTACTGGAAAATGCACGTGTGGCTCATGACAAACCAAAGGGCGTTCAGCGATAACAACCTCCGGGTGGCGGCGGGCGAAATGGGCTTGGACCCCGACGAATTGTTCCGCACGATGGATCTGCGTGCCGTCGCCTCGGCCATTGAAGAGGACTGCAGGGCGGCCAAGCGAACCCTGGAGCAAAAGCATTCATTGCTCTACCGCGGTGGAATTCCCACAATCTTCATCAATGGAAAGGTCATTCCGCGTTGGAGAAGGGACGACAAACCGGTGTTGCTTGGAATTCTGAACGCCGCCTACGACGAACAGGAGTCCGGGCCGGCCACGCCGACGACGCCCCGCAATTGAAAGTGAATGTGTGTTCAGGCCCGAGAGGCCGCCTGCGATTCCATATATAGGATTCGCCCGCAGATGTTGCATATCACCGCTTCATCGCGCGAGGTAATCGCGTTGACCTGCTCGATCGTGATCGACATGTTGCACCCGTCGCACACGTACTCCTCGCGCTTTGGGTGCGTCCGAAGAACCATCGCCAGGGCTTCGCCGTCGCTCTTCTTCGCGACGCGTTCGAACAACTCCAACGCCCCCGCCGGCACGATGGACGCGGCCTGATCGCGCTCCGACTGAAGCCGCTCGAGACGGCCCCTGGCCTTCTCCTCGGCCGTTGCGGCCGCCGCCTTGAAGCCATCGAGTTTGGAAACCTCCTCACGCAACGCTTCTTCTGTTTCGTTGATGTCGGCCCGCTTCGTCTCGATCTCCGTCAGGAGCATCATGACCCGCTCCTCCACCTTGCCGTTGTCGGCCTTTTCGGTGTTGAGCTGAGTGAGAACTGCGGAGTATTCCTTGTTCGTCTTGGCTTGATTCAGGGATTGCCGGAGCTTGGCGATGGACGCGTCGTGGGCCTTCATGTCGACGTCTAGCGAATCCGCGTCTATTTGGTCTCGTTGCAGGGCCCCTCGCTTCGTTTCGATTTCCGATTCCAGCTCGCGATTGCGAAGCTCCTGCCGCCGAACCGCCCGGTGCCGTCGTTCGACGCTCATTCTTACTTCCGCCAACTGTATCTCGACCTCTTGCAATCGGTGCAATGCGTCGAGAGTAGCGCCCATACGTCATGGCCCTTTCATGGCTGGTACAATTCGAGTCCGGCCAACCGGCCGACACGCGCCATTATGCGCCTGTTTCGACCCGCATGCAACGGCATGCCCGGACGCCGGCCTTGGTAGCGATTGTGAATGGGCGAAGCTAACGGGGGAGAATCGGCGTCCCGCCGGTGCGTATCCGCGTCTTGCAGTGGCCACGGGCCGCATGTCCCGTCCGCACCGGGACTGCTCCCCGGCCGCAAGAACCAAACACAGCCACTTCCCGGGCACGCACCCCCGCATCCACCGTCGAGGCTTGGCCTCGCCCTTCGGCGAGGCCAGGCCGGACCGCGTCTATTCGACTCCAAGCCTCCCGGTCGGAGTATTTCATGCGATCGCTTAGAGCATTGCCGTCGCAGGCGACCCCGATGGCTCTGACACCGACGTCGATTCCCGGACGCTCGGTGCCTTGAACGCCGCTTCGGCGCGGGCCGGCCGGATGGTCAAACGCCCGGGAATGACCACTTCCGTGGGACGATCGCCCGGCTTTGTGTCGACCAACAGCCGAACGGCCCAGCTCGCGATACGCGTCGCGTCCACGTCGTAGGACGTGATTCCTGCCAGTTCGCCGCAGCGCTCGCCCGGTTCGGTAACGCAGGTGATCAACGCGTTCGCGGAAGCCTGCACGCCCGCGATTGCCACGCGCGACATGAGTAGCCGCAGGACGTCAGCCCCGACGCAGACGATTCCCATGCCATCGGCGGCTCCGGCTTCGTCCAAGATGCGGGACAAGTCGCTTGAACTCGCCGATTCGGGACCCAATTCGACCGTTTCACGTCGCGCAGTTCGACCCCGGCGCGATGCCGACGCAAGACATCCGCCCAAGACGCATTCAACCTCACGCCCCGACGATGCCGCAGTCAAGACGACCAATTCGCTGCAACCGCTCTGAAACGAGAACTCGGCCAGCCGAAAGCCCGCATCGCTGTAATCCGGAACCACCGCGCTCACTTTCGACGTTTCGGGACCCGCACCCGCCATCACGACCGGAACGTGTCTCCGATAGGCCTCCGAA